>JALOMX010000003.1 GCA_025455245.1 Chitinophagaceae bacterium | reverse complement strand
CTGCGCCAAACAATGCCGGCCAAAACTTTACAAGGAAATGACTGTTTCCCAAATGAAATGTAAGCCATGAGAAAACTGACAGCAGGGGAGGGACTTCCATATAACCCCAATCCATATGCTTTGCGTAGTCAAGGTAAAGGTATTCATCACGGTGCGGTTGATACCAACTGTTCTGCAGCAAAAAAGGCAGCACCAGTCTTGTTAAAGCCAGTGCTGCCAGCCATTTCATCATGATATGTTCATGATTAATTTTTTGCATGTGTTTCATCAGGAGTTAAGCAAACTCAATGTGTTCCTGATCCTGAGAGTCGTCTCTTCCTTTCCGATTATATGTGCAATGTCAAATACACCGGGGCCATATTTGCCTCCAACAAGCATTATCCTGAGCGGGAGCATCAGGTCGCCGGTTTTTATGCCGATAACCGATGCAATTTCTTTGAACTCCTTTTCAATGGTTTCTTTGTCCCAAAACTGCGTGAGGTCATAGTTTTTTAATAACTCATTGAAAAAAAGGTTTTTCTTTTCATCCCATTTCGGTTTTATACTATCGGTATCAACAGCGGTTGGGGTGGTAAAGAAATACCCTGCCTGTTGTAAAAAGTCGGGCATCAGGGTACACCTGTCTTTAACCATATCAATTACCGTAATCAGTTTTTGATCATCGTCAACCTGTACACCGTTGGCAGCTAAAATAATCTTTACATCGGGTAGCAATCTCATGCCGCTGAGCTTTTTCAGCCATTCGTGGTTGTACCATTTTGCCTTTTCAAAATCAAACTGAGCACCGGCGCTATGCACCCGTGAAAGGTCGAAACTTCCGGCAAGTTCTTCCAGTGAAAAAATCTCCTGTTCGGTACCGGGATTCCAACCCATCAGTGCAAGCAGGTTTATAAAGGCTTCGGGCAAAAATCCGCGCTCCCTGAATCCTTCGGTAAATTCTCCTTTTGCTTCATCTTTCCAGTTCATGGCAAAAATGGGGAAACCATATTTATTGCCATGACGCTTGCTGAGTTTGGCTCCATCGGGACCTAAAATCAACGGAAGGTGTGCCCACACAGGCATATGTTCTTCCCAGCCAAGGTAGCGCCAAAGCAGCAGGTGAACCGGCGCACTGCTCAGCCATTCCTCGCCCCTGAAAGCATGGGTAATTTTCATGAGGTAATCATCCACCACAACGGCAAGGTGATAGGTAGGCATGCCATCGGCTTTCAGCAAAACCTTGTCATCAACCTGTGCCGTATCAAACTGAACATCGCCCCTGATGGCATCATGCAGGGTAATTTGTTTGCTTTCAGGTATCCTGATGCGGATTACATAAGGAACTTCTTCGCTCAGAAGCCTTCTTACCTCTTCTTCTCCAAGAGTTAAAGAGTTTTTCATGCGCATCCTTGTTGCATGGCCATAGGTAGGAGACGGGTTTTCGTTGGTTTTAAAAACCTGACGCATTTCTTCCAACTCTTCCGGAGTATCGAAGGCATAATATGCATGACCTTTTTCTACAAGCAACTCTGCATATTCCCTATACATTTCTTTACGCTCACTTTGACGGTAAGGGCCAAATTCACCACCATGAACGGGGCTTTCATCCGGTATGAGGCCACACCACGAAAGACAGTCAAGTATATATTGTTCTGCACCTTCTACAAACCTTGTCTGATCAGTGTCTTCTATGCGCAGTACAAATTTTCCGTTGTGTTTTTTGGCAAACAGGTAATTGTATAAAACGGTGCGAACACCGCCTAAATGAAGCCCGCCGGTAGGAGAGGGGGCAAACCTTACACGTATTTCTTTTGACATGATGCAAAGATAAGTTTCCCGAAACTCAGCCGCGAAAGGATAATTTTGCAAGGATGTTTTACATTACTTCTACACCTTGGTGGCTTAAATCAATTTTTCCCGGGGGGCTCACCTGGATGGGTAATCCTTCGGGGGGAACCATTTACCTGACGTTTGACGATGGCCCTCATCCTGAAATAACGGGTTTTGTACTCGATTTGCTTAAGCAGGCCAATGTAAAAGGTACGTTTTTTTGTATCGGTGAAAATGTGGAGCGATTTCCTGATACTTTCAACAGGATTAAGGAGGAGGGTCATAAAACAGGAAACCATACCCACACCCACCCGGATGGATGGAAAATGGATGCCGGGGACTATTTGCAGGAAATACAACAGGCAGACAGGCTCATCAGATCAGATATTTTCAGGCCGCCCTACGGAAAAATTACCCGTGAGCAGGTAAAATTAATTACGGAAAAAATGCCCGGAATGAGGATTATTATGTGGTCGGGTGTAACAGGTGATTTCGATACCCGTAAAACAGGAAATTGGTGTGCCCAAAAGGCTGTACGATTTGCAAAGCCCGGAAATATTATTGTTTTTCATGATAGTGAAAAAGCTTTTCCCAGGCTTAAAATTGCCTTACCTGCTGTGCTGGAATACATGACCAAACACCATTTCACTTCAAAGGGCTTATAAAAAAACCTGCCTTCTGAAAATCAGAGACAGGTTTTTTTGTTTGGATGTATGAGGATTACAAGGTAATTTCTTTTCTCTCGCCATTGATTATGATAACGGCTTTGTTGTCGCAGGTTCCATCGCCATAATTCAGGATGGCTTTGTTATTATTTCTGGTAATATGAACAACTCCCTTGCTTACCCAACGGCATTTAAATGTTTTATAAAGGGGTTCAATGATTACCCTGCTCCATTCTATACGTTTTGAAGCATTTTCAAATACGCCTCTTGCTCCGCCGGTGATTTCAAATTCATCATCAAGGGGGAAGCCCGGTGTACCAAGACCTGCAATTTGTTTGTTGGTATGTGTGCCGCTCCAAATAGCAACCCCGCGGTTATTGGGGAAGGTAAGTTTTCCGTCCTGAACAGTGCGTGTAAAAATCCGTACTGTGGAAGTGCTGTTGTTTTTTGTGGTATGCCTTCCCTGAACCTTAATTCCTTCAACATGAAAATTATCGAAGGTGGTAACTGCGGTTGCACCCGGCTTTACCATCGGATTTGAATACACGGTGATCATTTTGCCCTTGCGAACCCTTCCGTCACGACCTTTGCATCCATCGCCATAATCAAATACGAACGTTTTAGGGAAAACGCCGGGATCTCTTGGTGTAATGGTGATTTTTAAACAACGGCCTGCGGTGTCAAGACCAACCTGTTCATCATTCAGGCCAATCCCGGGCATTCCGAGGTCATCAAGCATTCCAAGTTCCTGTTCATGAATTTCTGTAAAAATTAAATCGGCAATGGCATCCTCTTCAGATGCGAGCGTAAGGTTTTCTGTTTCCTCACGCGAAACGGCAGTGGTTTCAGAATTATCCTTTTGGCATGCGGTAAGGCCAAGTACAAATAATAAACCTGCCGAGGCTGTCCATGTGGTAAGTGATTTTATCAGTTTCATTGTTTTTGTTTTTGTACCTATTCGACTTGCAGTTAGTCCGTTGGTTTAACAAAATAAAAAAATAATTTTCAATATATAGTTTTTCCGAAAGATACTTTTGCCTTTATGATACTTATTGATTCTCATACGCATATCTATTTGAAGCAATTTAATGATGATAGAAATGCCATGCTTGAAAGGGCAAGAAAAGCAGGGGTGAAAAAGTTTTTTTTACCTGCAATTGATAGCGAAAGCACAGCAGCTATGCTGAAAATGGAAACGGATTATCCGGGGGAGTGTTTTGCCATGATGGGATTGCACCCCTGTTCGGTGAACGAAAACTATAAAGCCGAACTGGATTTGGTTGAAGAATGGCTTTCCAAAAGAACCTTTGCCGCAGTTGGTGAAATAGGCCTTGATTTTTACTGGGACAAAACCTTTACCGAACAGCAGTACGAAGCCTTCAGGATTCAGATTGAATGGGCGCTTCAATACAAATTACCCATCAATATACATACCCGTAATGCCATGCAGGATACCATAAATGTGGTAAAAGAGTATAAGGGCAGGGGACTCAAAGGCATTTTCCATTGTTTTACCGGGAGTTACGAATCGGCAAAGCAAATTATGGATACCGGCTTTTTACTGGGAATAGGAGGGGTAGTTACCTATAAAAACGCCGGCCTTGCCGAAACGCTGGAAAGGATACCTCTTGAACATCTTGTACTGGAAACAGATGCGCCTTACCTGACGCCGGTGCCCTTCAGGGGAAAAAGGAATGAATGCAGTTACCTTCAATACATCGTTGGGACGCTTGCCACCGTTTACAAAACAACGGTTGAGGAAATAGGTGAAATTACTTCTTCGAATTGCCTGAATTTGTATAACCAATAAACCTTACTTTTGCCGCCCGTTACAGAGAGGTGCCCGAGTGGTTGAAGGGGCTCGCCTGGAAAGCGGGTATACGGGAAACTGTATCGAGGGTTCGAATCCCTTCCTCTCTGCAAACCACCAAAAGTCTTCCCCACCACAAGTGGGGATTTTTTATGCAAATTGGTGCTTTGCCCATGGTCAGTTTCCTGGTAAAGCATTGCCTATGAAATTAAAGTAGGCCCATCCCCCTTTTTTTGACTACCTTCATGGCCTTTGTGTAGAGTTATGTCTCCATTTTTTTGGGTATGGCTTTCACAATAGCATAATTAAGTTAACCAAAAGAAGTTACGGATGGCAAAATCGCAGCAAAGCTGGAACAAAAAAGAAAGAGAGAAAAAAAAGCAAAAAGAAAAACAGGACAAGGCAGAAAAAATGCAGGAGAGAAGGTCTGCCGGAGGCGGATCTAAAAGCCTTGAAGATATGATGGCTTACATAGATGAGGATGGTAATATTGTAGATTCACCACCCGATCCTGCAAAAAGAAAGGAAGTGAATATTGATGATATAGTCATTGGAGTACCCAAAAGGGTTGAAGGGGAAGAAGGCTTTAGCGCGAGAATGGGAATCATTTCATTTTTTAATGAAGGCAAAGGATTTGGTTTCATCCGTGATCTTCAGACGGGTGAAAGTATTTTTGTACATGTGAACAATGCAAGCGGCCCTCTCAAAGAAAATCAGAAAGTAAGTTTCGAAACCGAAAAAGGCCCGAGAGGTTTAAGTGCAGTTAATGTAAAAATTGAATAAGACGTATCAGCATTACATTTAATGGGATGGCTTGAGCGATAGCATCGCACCAAGCCATGCCATTGTACCTATTCCTATTTCGATGGCATCTTCATCAATATTAAATGTAGGCGTGTGTACACCGCTTGTTATCCCTTTTTCCTCATTCATTACACCAAGCCTGTAAAAGCATCCCGGAATTTTTTGTGCGTAGTAGCCAAAGTCTTCAGCACCCATGCGCATTTCCGTTTCTTCAACCATATCCTCACCGAGAAAATCTTCGCTTAGCCGCCATGCATTTTCCGTAAGGTCAGGATTATTTAATACTGTGGGATAACCTTTATCAATATGTATGGAACTTCGGCTCCCATGGCTTCGGCTATATGATGGACATGGCGGGTTATCAATTCATGAGCTTTGTGTCTCCATGCCTCATCGAGACAACGAAGGGTACCCATCAGTTTTACCTCCGACGGGATAACGTTGGTGGTATGTCCACCCTGAAAGGATGTAATGGATAAAACGGAAGGATTTAAAGGATGATTGTTACGGCTGATAATTTGCTGAAGCGATACCACAAGGTGCGATGCAACAAGGATGGTGTCTGCGGTAAGCTGAGGAGCAGCAGCATGTCCACCCTTACTTTTTATAGAAATGTATAATTCATCGGCACTTGCCATTACGGTACCTTTTCTGAAACTTACCCTTCCAACCTCAAGGCTTGGGTGCACATGCAATGCCACAATACCTTCAGGGGAGGGATTTTTCAAGGCTCCGTCCCTTATCATCAGGGTGGCTCCTCCCGGATTTTTTTCTTCTCCGGGCTGAAAAATCAATTTTACGGTACCTTCCCAATGTTCACGGGTTTCCTGCAGAATTTTTGATGCTCCCAGCAAAACAGCCGTGTGGGCATCGTGACCACAGGCGTGCATGATTCCGGGTCTTGTGCTTTTATAAGGGATTTCATTTTCTTCCTGAATGGGCAAAGCATCCATGTCGGCGCGCAAGGCAATGACCCTTTTCGACGGATTCTTCCCTTCAATAATGGCCACAAGCCCGGTATCGCCCATATGAACAGGGTTGATGCCCATGGCTTCAAGCTTTTTTTCTACATAGGCACAGGTTTCCTTTTCCTGATAGCTCAGTTCGGGATGTGCGTGCAGGTAACGCCTTATTTCAATAAATTCATTTTTGTATGATTTTGCCCGGGCGGCAATTTCTTCTTTCAGGTTCACTCGCTTTTTTCTTTGGTTATTTTTTCAATCAGACGTTCTTCTTCTTCCGGTTTCAGGTTAATGGCATCGGGTATAATGAAAAGGCCTTGCTTGATGATTCCCGAAAGTTGCTTTTTTAAAGCTTCTGCATCACTTTTTTCAAGAAAGTCACCCATTTTTAATTTGTAGTAAGGGGCCTGATAGCCTAAATACAAACTGTGTTGGGGAAATCGGGTGGCAAGCTGCCCTCTTGTTTGATAGGCAAGTTCACGGTTGTTGGTATTTAAAACCATTATCCGGTAACCTTTATATTTTCCATTGCTTGTTTTATATCTTGAAAGTTCGCTAACGTTATTTGCATTTTTATTCAGGGCATATTGTTTTTTGGTGAGTTCATCCACCCGGCTATCACGTATCAATTCAACAAGGGGAGGTGGTTCCTGTGCAGAACCTGTTAAAGCAAGGCAAATCAATACCCCCAAAATGGTTGGTTTTATGAATCGGGTAAAAATCATTTGAACAAGTTTATTGCAAAAATATATGCAGGAAATGGTTATTCCCCGCAAATTATGTTAATAGTTCCCTTCGGCTGTTTTCTCCTGAACGATGGCTATGCTGCTGCTGCACCCCAACCTTGTTGCGCCTGCCGCTATTAACTCCCTGGCAAATTCAAAGGTTCGGATACCGCCTGAGGCTTTTATGGATATCGATTCCGGCAGGTGTTTTCTCATGAGTTTCACCGCTTCCACAGATGCTCCTTTATCAGCATAGCCGGTGGAAGTTTTCATAAAGTCGATGCCCGCTGCGCCGTAGATATCGCAACACCTGATGATCTCTTCATCGGTGAGGACGCCACTTTCGATGATTGTTTTTATGATTTTGCCCTTGCTTTTCACAATAGGCATGATGTGGTTTATTTCATTGGCCACAAGTTGCCAGTCATTATTTTTAATGGCCGTAAAATTGATCACAACATCAAGTTCATCGGCACCATCAACCATAGCAAGGAGTATTTCGGCAATTTTAGCTTCTACTTTTACAAAAAGCGGTGGTATGCATACAGCCGCAAATCCATACGTTTTAGCTTCCCCGCACAATTTTTCTACGTCCTTCAGCAAAAGCCCCGGCTTAAGCGCCGTGTGGTCGATAAAAGGGGAAATGTCTGCACCCTTCGTAATGTTTATACTCATTAGCAAATTATTTATTTTTCTTTCATGTTATCATACCCGGATCAGGTAAATTTTTTTATATGATTTTTATTTTATTTGGCATCCGCTTAGCCCGGTGTAATGTTTATTTGAAGTGCGTGCCGCCTGTTTTCAAACAGATTGTTGAGATTCCATTCAGTCCTTTTTTCAAAAGGGAATACTCTTTTATCACAATATTTTTTGATACAAATACGGCAGCTTTCCTGTAAACATCCGTCAGTATGAACAAACATTTCAAACGAATTACCGTATGATTCTTTTATCAAACTCTCGAGCTTGTCAACCTCGGAGTGGGCCTCCAAAAGGTTAAGGTACCATGGAAGGGTCAGGTGGCAGTCAACATGCATGCTGTTACCATACTTAATTACCCTGAGGTTGTGCAGGTCGATCCAGTTTTCACTTCTGTTTTTATTCAATAAGGCAACCAGTTCAGAAAGCATAGGTTCGTCCGATTCATCCATTATGCCTGCAATGCTTGAACGAATAATTTTATATCCTGTAACGATGATGACAAAACCGAAAATAAAGGCGACAACACTATCTATCCATGCCAATCCCGTTAAATAAAGTAACATTAATCCTGCCAGCAAACCTGCTGTAGAAATTGCATCACTTATAAGATGTTTACCACCTGCTGTAATGCCTGCCGATTTATTTTTTTTACCGGTTTTAATTGCAATGATACCTGCTGCAAGATTGGCAAGCCCGGTAACGCCTATCCATAACATCCCAATATCCAGTTGCCTTATTTCCGCAGGGTTAAATAGCCTTGAGCCTGCCTGATAAAAAATGACAAGGCCGGCTATGGTGATCAGCGTTCCTTCAATACCGGCTGAAATAAATTCTGCCTTCCCGTGTCCGTAGGGATGTGAAGTGTCACGTGGCTTTGCTGCAATAATCAGGCTTATCAGAGTAATCAATCCCGCTGCAACATTTACAATGCTTTCAAGGGCATCGGTAAGTATGGCAACAGAACCTGTAAGCCACCAGGCATAAAATTTTATAGCCAACAGAAGTATCCCAAGCATGGCAATCCATTTTTGAACACGAATAACCTGCTTGTACCCTTCCATAAATCAGGAATTATAAAATTTCAATTTTGGAAATAATATCTGTATGCTTGCTTAGCATAGCTGCTACCCCGCAATATTTTTGGAGCGACAGGTAGCATAGCTGCTACCCCGCAATATTTTTGGAGCGACAGGTCAACAGCTCTTTGAATTTTCCCTTCGTTTTCCGTAGCTGTTTTTATCCTGTAAACAATATTTATTTCTTTGAAAACCTTTGGGTGCTCATCGGTTTGATCTGCTTCGGCAACAATTTCAAGGGCTTCAAAGGGAACCTTCATTTTGTTCAGGATATCCACTACATCAATGCCGCTGCAGCCTGCCAGACCGCTCAGCAGGAGCGCCTTCGGGCCAAAGCCAAGCCTGAGACCGTCTTCGCCGGTAGCGCCATTCAATGAAATTGTGTGTCCGTCAAAAGTGCTGTCAAAGGCTAATCCGCCATTCCAGATAGTATGTGTTGTCATAGGTTATTTGATGATGATTAAAATTAATTTATTTTCATTGCCCAGTTAAATCTTTTTTCTACTTCTTCCCAATTTACAATATTCCACCAGGAAGCAATATAATCTGCACGCTTATTCTGGTATTTAAGGTAGTATGCATGCTCCCAAACATCAAGACCGAGTAAAGGGAACCCCTTTAAATCCGATACGTCCATCAGGGGATTGTCCTGATTGGGTGTGCTCCCGATTTTCAGGTTTTTTTGTTTATCTAAGTAAAGCCATGCCCATCCGCTTCCAAACCTTTGTGATGCTGAATTGGTAAATTGATTTTTAAAATCATTAAAACTTCCAAATGCTTTTTCAATGGCTGCATTCATACTGTTTGAAATTGCCTTTCCACCCGGGGTCATCATCCGCCAGAAACTTTCATGGTTATAATGTCCTCCTGCATTGTTACGCATTTTGGTACTGTACTTTGAAATATTCTCAAGAATTAACTGAAGGCCTGCCTGATTAGAAATGTTTTCATCGCGCATAGCATCTCCCATATTTTTTGTGTAAGCTGCGGCATGTTTGGTGTAATGTATTTCCATTGTTGCTGCATCAATATAGGGTTCAAGCGATTGGTAGCTGTATCCGAGAGGCCTTTGTTCAAATCCGGGAGCCCCGTCCATAACGTTGCCCGGCTTGCTGCCGCGACTACTCCTGCAGCCCCCTGCCATCAACATCAATCCACCAACTGAAGGTAAAACCGTGGCAGATGCCAAAGAGCTGTTTCTTAGAAAATGTCTTCTATTCATATTTCAGGTTTTTATGATTGAATTTCGGCTTCAGATTGATCTTTCTCTGAAACCAACGACTCATCTTCATTTGATCCGGATTGCTCTGCGGATTTTCGGTTCCGGAAATTTTCAGTTTTTTTCTTGATTGATTTGAATACGCGGTAGTAAAATTCTTTATTCATCAGTTGCGAATCATTCAGGGCTTTATAAGTAAGGAAAATACCTACCGGCAACAGCGCCAGAGAGGCCAGCCACATTCCTCCAAAAGGAGTAATTACCCCTTCCTTTGCAAGCTTTTCCCCAAGAGTGTTCAGCAAATGAAAGACTACAAAGAAATTAATGCCAAAAACAAGGGGAGCCCCTATGCCCCCTTTTCGGATAATGGAGCCCAGCGGTGCACCGATCAGAAACAGCACAAAACATGCAAAAGACAGGGCCAGTTTACGCTGCCATTCAATATCAAATTTTCTGATCTCTTTTGATTTGTCTTTATAGGTACTGTACTGGTATTCCAGAGTGCCTTTATAATTTGTAAGATTGGAAAAGGCCATATCCCAGCATGCTATATAGGCGCTATCGGGAATAATTTGTTTTATGGAATCAATCTTACGCCCGGTGTTGAGTTTGAATGTGTCTGTAAGGCCTTTTTCAAAGTGAGAAATAAAAGTGAAGCCTTTCATAACAGATTCCAAGGTGTTTTGCATGGCATCGTCCCTTTGCTTTTTAATTGAATCATTGTAGTATTCAAGCTGCCGCATGCTCAACATCCTGAAATTGTCCTTGAATAAACTATCAGAGGTTTTTACCCGAAAGAAACTACTCAGGTCAAATACTTTTTTGTATTCGCTGAAATGTATCCTCGTCAGTTCGGTATTTATGGTGGATCGCATTCCTTTTTCTTCATACCGGACGCCGTTTCTAAGGTCAAAATTTAAAAAACGTTTGTCCTCACTCACCGACATCTGTCCGCTATCAGCTAATATCAGGTTATCCTGAAGGTAGTTTCCTTTTTCATAAATGACTACATCCTGGATTTTTTGCCCGTCTTTTTCCTTGGCTCCCAATTTGATGATGAAGCCTTCGATTTTGTCATAAAAAACCCCTGGCTTTATATCAAAAGCCGGCTTGGTGTAAACTATTTCATACTTCAGCTTATTCAGCTTGAGGTTAATAACAGGAATAATGTTGTTGTTAAAAAGAAATGCAATT
This sequence comes from Chitinophagaceae bacterium, assembly GCA_025455245.1. Taxonomy (GTDB): domain Bacteria; phylum Bacteroidota; class Bacteroidia; order Chitinophagales; family Chitinophagaceae; genus Phnomibacter. Next base: position 16,853 of record JALOMX010000003.1, on the reverse strand, counting down.
CCTGAAATAAATATACTAACCCAAAAGATCGGCTGCATAAACCTGAGTAAGGATATACCGGCGGATTTAATGGCAACAAGTTCAAAAGTTTCTCCCAGTTTTCCAAAAGTCATGATGGTGCTTATCAGCATGGCCAAGGGCAAGGCCACCGGAACCCAACTGCCTGCAACATATAAGATAACTTTCAGGAGGGTAGGGGTATCAATACCTTTGCCTACAAAGTCGTCGATCCATAGCCAAAAAAACTGTAGGATCAATACAAAAATCGCTAACAAAAAAGTGGCAATGAAAGGACCAATAAAAGCCTTTAAAATTAATCTGTCGAGTTTGGTAAACACAATAATCAGCTAAATTGCATGATGCAAGGGTCAAAATTAATGTTTTCGGACACAGAACTTCGATTAGCCACAAACCGGGAATTTATTTTAACTAAAAACGCTATTATTCAAAAAGTATATGATCAGTTTGGGCATCTGGGTAAGTTACTGTTTGAAGTGCTGAAACCCATGCAAATTACCTGTCCTGAAGTTTTTGGAACCATGCCTAAAATTTCAAAAGGAGAAAACTATATGGGTTATCCCTGGGTAATGCTTGACTATCCGCGTTTTTTTCACAAAGAAGAGGGACATTGCGCATTACGTACCTTCTTTTGGTGGGGTCATTATTACCTTGTACAAATCCAGGTTTCACACCGGTTCAAAGAAAGAATGCTGAAAAAAATAGAAAATTGGCGTGCCTTGTTTCAATCACCCGAAGATGCTGTTTGGATTGGCCTTCCGGATGATCCCTACAATTTTGTGTTGCCTCAGGAAGGTTTGACAAAACTTTGCAGGGATTCAGAACTTCCCTCCTCGGGAAGTTTTGGTGAAATATTCAAGATAGTCATGCCTGTAACCATAGAAAAAGGGCAACACCTTGAAGTGATATTGCCCCTTTTTGCCGGATTATTTTTCGATTCGGATTAATTACCCAGCCTGTGAAATAATTCTTTGATTTGATAATCCCAAAGCTGCTTTTGGTCTTTCAGTTCAGACTTATCTGCGAAATCACTGATAATCAGTATAGTTTGGTTGCTAACTTCAGTTTTCTCAATCTTGAATTCAAAGAATTCGTTGGCAGGTGAGTTTACCCAATGGAAACGGATTAACCTGTCCTGATCTTTTTCCAAAACCTCCGCTTTTTCTACAGACCCTCCCCAATTAAAAACAAACAAATCATTCTTATCATCAACCTTGTCAGCAAACCATTCCTGCAAGCCATTACTTGTTGCCAGAAACTCAAACAAAATAGCAGGCGAACAACGTACGGGATATTCTAGGGTAAATAACTGTTTCTTACTCATTTTCCAGGTGCTTTAAAAAGATACACTTTGAACGAAAGCAAAGTTTGCAATAATAGAAAATTAATTAAAGAGCTAAAATATTTTTTCAAATATTTAAATAAATGCAAGGCGGTTTCAAAGATTAGGTATTCTTCCGCAAAATGCTACCGTAGTTCTACGGATTTCTCAAAAAAATTTGGTTTTGCCTTGCATTCAACCTTACCTTGCCTGTAAAATCGACAGAAAGGATATCCGATTAAGCGATTTTAGCCGCCAGAGATGATGCAGAACAAGCCGTAACAGCTATTTAACACCACCACCATAAAACTTTACCTATGAGTATGCGTCAACTCAAAATTACCCGGTCAATCACCAACCGGGAAAGCCAAAGTCTTGAAAAGTACCTTCAGGAGATTGGCAAAGTTCCTCTTGTTACACCGGAAGAAGAAGTCCTTCTTGCCTCAAGGATCAGGCACGGAGATCAATCTGCACTCGACCGGCTTGTCGGTGCCAACCTCAGATTCGTTGTCAGTGTGGCAAAGCAGTACCAAAATCAGGGTCTGACCTTAAGCGATCTGATCAATGAAGGCAACCTCGGATTGATCAAGGCTGCACAACGATTTGACGAAACCAAGGGTTTCAAATTTATTTCATATGCAGTCTGGTGGATCCGTCAATCCATTCTGCAGGCCCTTGCCGAGCAAAGCAGGATTGTCAGGCTCCCTTTAAATAAAGTAGGTTTAAGCAATAAAATCAGCAAGGCTTTTCAGCAGCTTGAGCAGGAGTATGAACGCGAGCCAACGCCTCAGGAACTTGCCGACCTTTTGAATATTGACCTTGAGGAGGTTGCAGCAAGCCTCGGTTTCTCAAACCGTCATGTGAGCATGGATGCCCCTATTTCCGATGGGGAAGACGGCTCATTAATTGATATGATGGAGAATCCCAATGCGGAGAGCGCCAATCAGAAAATGGATTATTCCGAGTCGCTGAAAACTGAAATCACCCGAAGCCTGAGTACCCTTACAGAAAGGCAAAAGCAGGTTTTATGTTTCTTTTTTGGCATCGGACTTGACAATCCGTTGAGCCTTGAAGATATTGGACATCATTTTCATCTGACACGCGAGAGGGTCAGGCAGATAAAAGATAAGGCGATTGCCAAACTGCAGACCTCCAGCAAGTCCCGTCTCCTTAAGTCGTACCTTGGATACTGAAATTGAAATCTTTTTGCTGAATGGTTAAGAAACCCGTGTGTTGTCTTAGCTTTGCAAAACCAAAGGATGTAACATAGCGTTACATCCTTTTTGTTGGAAATTTACTCAAACAATTTTAGCAAACAGATATGTTTCAAAATTTAAGTGACAGGCTCGAGGCAGCTTTTAAACAAATTAAAGGTCAAAGCCGCATCAATGAACTTAATGTTGCCAATACCATAAAAGAGATTAGGCGCGCTCTTGTAGATGCTGATGTAAACTACAAAATTGCCAAGGAGTTTACGGATAAGGTAAAAGAAAAGGCAACCGGAGAAAAGGTAATTACTTCCGTAAGTCCGGGACAATTGATGGTAAAAATTGTAAAGGACGAACTGGCAGAATTGATGGGTGGTAGGGAAGAGCCCTTTAACATAACCGGAAATCCGGCCATTATTCTGATTGCAGGGTTACAGGGAAGTGGTAAAACTACTTTCTCGGGTAAACTTGCTAACTACTTGAAAACCAAGAAGGGGAAGAGTCCATTGTTGGTTGCAGGTGATATTTACAGACCTGCTGCCATTGATCAATTAAAGGTTTTGGGCGAGCAGATTAAGGTAGATGTTTACAGCGAACCGGAGAATAAGAATGCCGTTGAGATTGCACAAAATGCCATTAAAGCCGCCAAAGCAGGAAATAAAAACATTGTAATTATAGATACGGCCGGCCGTCTTGCGGTAGATGAGGTGATGATGGCCGAGGTTGAGAATATTAAAAAGGCTGTAAATCCCACCGAAATTCTTTTTGTAGTGGATAGCATGACCGGTCAGGATGCTGTTAACACCGCAAAAACATTTAATGATCGTTTGGATTTTAGTGGTGTTGTGCTAACAAAACTGGATGGCGATACACGCGGTGGTGCGGCGCTTTCCATTAAATACACCGTTGATAAACCTATCAAATTCGTATCCAATGGTGAAAAAATGGATGCTTTGGATGTATTTTATCCTGAAAGAATGGCGCAGCGCATTCTCGGGATGGGAGATATTACAAGCCTTGTAGAAAAAGCACAGGCACAGTTTGATGAAGAACAGGCCCGAAAACTCGAAAAGAAAATCCGGAAGAACCAGTTTGATTTTGAGGACTTTATGCAACAGATCCAGCAAATCAAAAAGATGGGTAATATGAAGGACCTGCTTGGAATGATTCCGGGTGTGGGTAAACAAATAAAGGATCTCGACATTCCGGATGACGCATTCAAGGGTATTGAAAGTATGATCCAAAGTATGACCCCTTTCGAAAGGGCCAATCCGGATGTGATAGATGCAAGCCGTAAAAAAAGGATTGCAGCCGGTTCGGGAAGAAAAATGGAAGAATTAAATGCTTTCATTAAACAGTTCGAACAAATGAAACAGATGATGAAAATGATGAACAAAATGCCCGCCGGCTTTGGAAAAGGCGCCCTGGGCCGCCGTTAATGTCATCTGATTGTTATTTTTTTCCACAGTTTTACAAAAAAGATGGGTAAAAATTTGGTTGAAACTAGTAACGACCTACCTTTGACTTTCTTTAAACAATTATTTATTCACCGCATTTAAATTTCTATTTAAAATGCCTGTAAAAATCCGTTTGCAAAGGCACGGCTCAAAGAAGCGTCCCTTTTATTTCATTGTTGTGGCAGATGCCCGCTCTCCCCGTGATGGTAAATTCATTCAAAAGTTAGGAACCTACAATCCGTTGACTGTTCCTGCAACGATTCAGATTGATCGCCAGAAGGCGTTGGATTGGTTGCACAAAGGAGCTCAGCCGACCGATACCGTTCGCAGGATTCTTAGCTTCAAGGGTGTTTTGTACCTGAAACATTTGTTGCGTGGTGTTAAGCTTGGTCTTTTCGATGAAGCAACCGCAATGGTTAAATTCCAAAAGTGGCATGAAGAGCACGAAGCCGCGATTGTGCGTCGTACCGAAGAAAATAAACGTAACCTGAGGGCGCGCCAACAGAAGCCTGTTATTAGGAAAGTTGAGGAGGTAGCAGCAGTGGCTTCTACACCATCTGAAGCATCTTCTGATGCAGCTGAGTAATCAAGGTTTTGAAAAATTATTCCCGGCGCTTTTAATAGTGCCGGGATTTTTATTTGCCGTAAACCAAATTCTTTGATGGAAAAAACAATCGGAATAGGGCGATTAGTTGCAACATTTGGCCTGAAAGGGGAATTGGTACTGCAACATGCACTTGGAGGAAAATCTGAACTGAACGGGGTAAAGGCGGTCTTTGTTGAAATGCAGCGTGGAAATCCCCTGCCTTTTTTCCTTGAATCTTCAAAGCCAAAATCAACCGATGAAACCTGGATAAAACTCGAAGGGATTCATTCAAAAGAGGAAGCCTCCAGACTGTTGCAAAAGCAGGTTTGGGTTTTGGAGTCAGATTTTAACAGACTTGTAAAACCTAATGCGGTCATCGCCATTATTGGATATGAAATTGTTGAAAACGGAAAGGTTTTGGGAACGATTGCCGAAATAATTGAGCAGCCTCATCAGGTGATCTGTACCATTTTTATCCAGGAAAAGGAGGTTTTGATCCCCCTCAATGAAAGTACGCTTGAAAAAATTGACCGAAGGAAAAAGCAGGTTTTTGTTTCCCTTCCTGATGGATTGCTCGACATTTATTTGCATTAAAGGTTATGGGAAGAATTGTTGCACTTGACTACGGGAAAAAGCGAACAGGGATTGCGGTTACCGACCCTCTTCAAATTATTGCAACCGGGCTTACCACGGTAGAAAGCCATGGGTTGCGTACTTGGTTGAAAAGCTATTTTGAAAAGGAGCCTGTTGAAAAAGTAATTATTGGTCTCCCGCTTGATCTTGACGGCAAGCATACCGATGGTACCAAGCCTGTAATTGATTTTATAAGATTGTTTAAAAAAGATCATCCCGGAATACCTATAGAAACAGTTGATGAGCAGTTTACCAGCAAAATGGCAAGCCTTACCTTGATTGATTCAGGTCTTAAGAAAAAGGATCGAAGAAAAAAAGAATTGATTGATGAGGTTGCCGCAACAATAATGCTTAAGGATTACCTCGAATATCGCCCGTAAAGATTCTTTATTTTTGCATCATGATTTTACCGATAGTAGCATATGGTTCGCCTGTTTTAAGGAAAAGGGCAGAGGAGGTAACAAAGGAATACCCTGGGTTGGGGAAACTGTTGGACGATATGTGGGAAACCATGTACTATAGCAACGGTGTAGGAATTGCTGCTCCTCAGGTTAATAAAAGCCTTCGCATTTTTATGGTTGATTCATTACAGATTATTGAAAATCTTGATGATGATGAAAAAAATGAGTATCCCGGCGATCATGGTATAAAACAAGTATTCATTAATCCTGAAGTCATTGAATTTAATGGTAAAGAATGGCCCTACAACGAAGGCTGTTTGAGTATCCCAAAAATCAGGGAGGATGTAATAAGGCCCGGTGAAGTGAAACTCAGGTGGGTAAATGAAAACTTTGAACCGATGGAGTCCACTTTTAATGGCATAACGGCACGCGTTATCCAGCATGAATATGATCATTTAGAAGGGAAACTTTTTATTGACTACCTGAGTCCTTTAAAAAGGCGCCTCCTTAAAGGTAAACTCCTTGATATATCCAAAGGGAAAGTGAAAATGGACTATCGCCTTATTCATCCCATGAACTAATCTTCAAGAACGCCCTTAGCTTTATAGTATCGCCTCCATTTATCTATCACGGCTTCCATATCGTTGGGTAGGGGAAGTTCAAACAGCATTTTCTTGCCGGTATCAGGATGGATAAAGCCGAGGGTTTTTGCATGAAGGGCCTGTCTTGGGCAAAGGGCAAAACAATTATCTACAAATTGTTTGTATTTGGTATAAACCGTTCCTTTCAAAATCCGGTCACCCCCATAATGGTCATCTGCAAACAGGGTATGGCCTATATGTTTCATGTGAACACGTATCTGATGGGTCCGGCCGGTTTCAAGTTCGCATTCAACAAGGGTTACGTAATGAAATCGCTCAAGTACCCTGTAATGCGTGACAGCATGTTTGCCATGTTCTCCATCCGGAAATGCCTCAAATTGTTTACGGTACCGGGGATTCCGGCCTACATGTGCTTGAATCGTGCCTTCATCATTTTCCATATTTCCCCACACAAGCGCTATGTACTTCCGGTCGATGGTATGGTTAAAAAACTGTTTTGCAAGATGGTTCAGGGCTTTCTGATTTTTGGCCATCAGCAGTAATCCGCTGGTGTTTTTATCGATGCGGTGTACCAATCCAAAGCGGGGAAGTGTAAATTCAGTTAAACCCGGATTTTGCTGTAACAGATGATACGCAACACCATTAACAAGCGTTCCTGTATAATTTCCACTTCCGGGATGTACGACTAATCCTGCAGGTTTGTTGATAACCATGACATGATCATCTTCATAGACAAATTGAATGTCCATGGGTTCAGGTACAATATCCGTAGTATCGGGATGTGTTTCACTGAAAAATATGATTTCGTCAGAGGGTTTTATCTTGTAGTTTGTTTTTACGGTATTACCATTGACCGTAACCATGCCGGCATCTATTGCCTGTTGTATTTTGTTTCGTGTAGCCCCTTCCATCCGGGCCATCAAAAACTTATCGATCCGTAAAGGTTCCTGCCCGCGGTCAACCTTTATAGTTAAGCGCTCATAAAGTTCATCTCCGGTCTGATTCTCAGATTCAGCGGAACTTATTTCATCTTCAAATTCTTCAGGATTGTTTTCAGAGATTGCTTTTTGCTGCATATTCAGCAAAGAAAAGCATTAAAATTTTATTACCACTCCAACACGGCTTTTGCCTTTTTACCTGTTTTGTTATTCCATTTAGGCCCGGCTATTATTTTTTGGGAGGCTTCCTTCTTTTGTTCTTCAGAAAGGCTATTGTTCCATTCAACCTTTTCTACAATACCTTCCGGGGAAACATGGATGGTGGCCTTTGTGGGTGTTTGAAGCATATCGGGCGATAGCTGGTTTTCAACGTATTTTTTAAAAACGCCCCACCCGGTGGCAGGGGATGCAGAAGCAGTATCAATTTTTTTAAATTTTAAATTATATATGACTTCAGCGTTCGCAAGGGTCCTTGCCCTTTTATTTTCCTTGCTTACGGAAGCTATGGCATTACCGGAGTCACTTAATAATTTTTCAGGGGTCGATGGTATGGTCGCCTGTCTTGTTTCACTGATGTCGGGTTTTGTTGCCGCCCTTATTTCAGGTTCTTTTTTGGCAATGTCGGTTTTCACATCCTTTTCTGTGGCAGCCTGGTCTTCTGTCTGAATCCGGGCAGATTCTTTTTCATTGATGTTTTCGGTAATGGCTACATCTCCTGCTATTGAGTCCTGAATTTCAGTGGATTGAGTCAGCCCGGTATCGGGATTCAGGGCTTCATCTGTTTTAGTTATACTGAAAATCCACCATCCTGCCGCAATAACCAAACATGCGGCTGCGGCATATCTTAACCACCTAAAGGAAGATGATATGGAAACAACCGGTGTGGATTCTTTTTTTTGAGAAATCTGCGGGGTCCTTACTGCATTAGATTTTTCTAATATTTGATTATCCGTAAGTGATTCCCGCATCAGTTTAAAACCGTCCACAGAGTCGGCAAGCAGTTCATCATCCAGCATATTCCTTTCAAAAACGCGTGTTTCTTCCCGGCTCATTTTTCCGGAAAGATACCTGAGGATATCCTCAGTACTATATTGATTCATATCAGGATGCTGCTCGTTCATTTTCTTCAATACAAATTTTCAGGTTCCTTCGGCCATTTTGAATATAACTGCGAATGTTTCCCCACGGAATGCCGGTCAACTCAGCAATTTCATTATAACTCTTCTGCTCAATGTAAAAAAGTGAAACGGCTTGTTTTTGTTCGGACTTTAGTTTTTCTATACATTCTTCGAGTGCTGAAAGTCTTTTTTCACGTTCCTCAGCAATGTCAGGATGCCAACTTTCATCTGATTGCACAAAATGTTCGGGAAATTCGTCGGTTGGCATTTTTTTATCGCTCCTCAATTTCATGAGGCAATGATTTCTGGCAAGGGTATGAAGCCAGGCTTTTACCTGTTGAACTTCGTGTTTTAATAGTTTGGAAACCAATTCAACATAAATGTCATTGCAGGCATCGGCGGCCCCATCGGCATCTTTCAGGTATTTCATACATACACCAAATAAAAGATCGCTATACCTTGAATACAAAACAGCAAGCAATTCCTGATTGGCCGAAGATCTGTACATGTCGGCCAACTCTTTGTCTGACAAAGATTTATATGAAGCCCTTGAAGTCATTGCTGCAATATTAGCCAAAAGCAAAATTTATACCGAAAGATATTTTATCGAATCGGGGTTATTGATAAACAAATCTTTTTGGGTATCCGGTATTGATGACGATTTTACTAATTTGCCCCCAAAATTTCAGGATAATGGCATCAGAACATTCCGGCTTTAAACCCTCACTTGGGCTATTGGATGGTACCATGATTGTAGTGGGTTCCATGATAGGTTCAGGTATATTTATTGTAAGTGCCGATATAACGCGTAATGTGGGTAGTGCCGGCTGGCTTATCCTTGTCTGGATCATTACAGGATTGATGACCCTGACTGCGGCTGTAAGCTATGGTGAATTAAGCGGAATGTTTCCCAGGGCCGGCGGCCAATATGTTTACTTAAAGGAAGCTTATAATCCCTTTGTTGCTTTTTTGTATGGCTGGAGCCTTTTTTCTGTTATCCAAACCGGTACCATTGCCGCTGTGGGTGTTGCATTTAGTAAATTTACGGCATACCTCATCCCATGGTTTAGTGAAGATCATATCCTTTTTGCCATTGGAAAATTTAAAATTTCTGCAGCCCAACTCCTTGCTATTTTCACCATTTTACTTCTTACATGGAATAACAGCAGGGGAATTCAAGGTGGAAAAATCATTCAGCGTGTGTTCACTTTTGCAAAGCTTGTAAGCCTGTTCGGGTTGATCGTATTTGGCCTTTGGGCTTTGGACAATAGCGTTTGGGCTGCCAACTGGTCAAATGCCTGGGAAGCAGGAAACCTGAAACCTGATACGATTACAGACGTAAACTCGTGGTCCGTTATTCCGCATGCAACCATCGGGGCCTTTTTAGGGGCCATAGCCGCAGCCATGGTGGGCAGTATTTTCAGCAGCGATGCCTGGAACAACGTAACTTTTATTGCAGGGGAAATTAAAAATCCTGGTAGGAACATCGGATTGAGCCTTTTTCTCGGCACCCTGATTGTTACCATTATTTATGTTTCTGCCAATGTAATGTACACAGGGGTACTTACCATGCCTCAGATTGCTACGGCTGAAAAAGACAGGGTAGCAGTAGAGGCATCACAGGTTATTTTTGGTGATGCCGGGACCTGGATTGTAGCCATCATGATCATGATTTCAACCTTTGGGTGCAACAATGGTTTGATACTTGCCGGTGCGAGGGTTTACTATACTATGGCAAAAGACGGGTTGTTTTTTAAGCAGGCAGGCAACCTGAATGAAAACAATGTGCCCGGCTGGGCCTTATGGGTTCAGTTTGTTATTGCAGCCCTGCTTTGCCTGAGTGGAAGATATGGTGACCTGCTGGATATGATTTCTTTTGTTGTAGTGTTATTTTATGTTCTGACCATTATTGGTATCTTTATTCTTAGGCGAAAGCAACCTGATATGGAAAGGCCTTATAAGGCATTTGGTTATCCTTTGTTGCCTTCTGTTTACATTTTTATGGGATTGGCCTTTTGCGGTTTGCTTCTTGTATACAAGCCGGCATATACATGGCCCGGTTTTATTATTGTTGCATTGGGTGTGCCTTTGTATTTTCTGGCAAATGCAGGCAAAAAGAACAGGGAGGCCTGATCCTTTTACATGAATGATTAAATGAAAGCCAATAACATGTTCGAACAACTTTTTAATGAATTTAAAACAAAGCATGTAGCCGTTGTGGGCGATGTAATGCTTGATACATATTGGTGGGGGCAAACAGAACGTATTTCACCCGAAGCTCCCGTGCCGGTGGTTACATTAAGGGAAAAGGAATCGCGCATCGGTGGTGCGGGAAATGTGGCCCTTAACCTTGCAAGCCTCGGAGCGAATGTCAGTATGCATACGGTAACCGGTGCAGATGAAGACGGTCTCTTGCTTGAATTGATGATGAAAGACCGTGGCATAAATGTGGAGGGTGTTTGGAAAAGCCCCAACCGTATGACCACCAACAAAATCAGGATTATCAGCAGGAGTCAGCATATGCTCAGGCTTGATCGTGAAATTGTAAACGACCTGAATGAAGATGAATCGGAGCGGTTTTACAAAAAAACGATTACCCTTTTTAACATGCATAAGCCTGATGTTGTGATTTTTGAAGATTATAATAAAGGTCTGCTTACCCAAAAAGTTATTTCAAAATTGATTGAATGGTGCAGGGAGAATGGAGTGATTACGGCTGTTGATCCTAAACGAAAGAATTTTTTTGAATATAAAGGGGTTGACATATTCAAACCTAATTGGAAGGAAGCCCGCGAGGCATTGAATTTTATTGACAGCAGGGCTAACCTTGAAAACCTGAAAGCCATCCATGAATTGCTGATTCAAAAGCTCGATCACAAAATTTCATTTATCACACTGAGTGAAGCAGGCGTTTTTTATCAAAATGATAAAAAAGCTGTCATACTTCCGGCATTTATAAGAAACATTGCGGATGTGAGTGGAGCAGGAGATACCGTAATAGCAGTGGCTGCACTTGTTTACGCTTGTACCGGCGACCCGGAACTGATGGCCCTTGTAGCAAACCTTGCAGGTGGACTTGTATGTGAAGAAGTAGGAACCGTTGCTATTGATGCGAACCGGTTGCTGAATGAATGCCTTCATTTGCTGACCGATGAAGAAGGGATGGCCGGAATAATAGACGGTTGAAAGCGGTTATTGGGTTAGTCGTCAATAAGCTCTGCTAATTCATTCAGTTCATTTTTTTTATAAGTTAATTCAGGGCTTTCAAAGCATTTGGCGTATTGCTCAATCAATGTTTTTATGATGCCCGAATTTGTCATTGGCTTAAAGTAACTGTTCACCGGCGGCACATTAATCCTTTTGAAATAATGATCTACATCTTTGTGGGAAAAAGCCGTTCCCGTGTTGGGATCTATAAAAAACTTTATTTTCCCGGCTGCACTACCATCGTCAAAACTTTCATTGAATAAAGCGGACATTGAAAAATATCCTAATACAAATTGTTTTGGAATACGAATGGCTTTTATAGGAAGGTCAAGCATTTGGGCTAGTACGATGTAAAGAATTCCATTTGTGATGGCATTTCCCTTTTTACGCTCAATTACTTTATGGATTGCAAAGTCTTCACATTTACTGTAGTTCACCTCGCTGCCCTGCAACTTATAATAATTGTAGAGGATGCTTTCAAAAATTTTCACTTCCTCGATAGGGGTCATTGAATTATTTAATTCGAGCCAAAGGTTGCGGCGCATTTTTTCAACATCCTGTAAGGCTTTTACCGTTTGCAATTCCGGGTATTGATACTTTGCAACAAGTAATGCCCCGTGAAAAAGATCGGGGTCACCATCCCTCCATTGAATCAATTCATTTTTCAGGTCAATAAAATGAATCCGATGGATGATCATTTCAATCCTTTCCTGTACAGCTTCACTTAGGGTATTTTCCCAGAGGTGCTCCAGTTGGGGAATTACGGGATTACCGTAAGACATCAACCTGTTTTCAACGGTCAGATAAACTTCTTCATCCGGATCGTCAATCAGATTCAGAAGAGCATTGATTTCTCGGTTGTTTTCCATCGGCTTTTCTTTTTCAGAATAAAACTCCGGTAAACTTAGCCGTCTGCAAAATCAGGTTATGCACAAAACCTCTTTAGTTTGTGATTTCAGTAACCGGGGTCCCAATACAACCGTTAGGAGCCTGAATGCGCAAAAGAGCTGCGATGGTTGCAGAAATATCGGTCATATAGGTGGGACGATTGGTTCGGCCATGTTTTACCCCCCATCCCATGAAAACCATAGGAATGTGGGCATCGTATGGGTACCACGCGCCGTGGGTTGTGCCAATCCTCGATCCAAGGTATCCGGCCTTGTTTACAATGATAACTTCCCCTGCAAGTTTTTTATTATACCCATTAATATATCTGTTAAGCATTTCAGCCGGCATATTTACTTCCCTCATTTTACGGGCATCAAATGCCATCAGTACTGACTTGTCTTTTTCAATTTCAGATATGGTGTATTCAATTACTTCATCCAGACTTTTCTTTGCATTTTCAATGGCCGGTTTATTAAAGTACAAATGGTAGTTTGCTGTTGCCAGAATAGCGTTGCTTATTTTGTATTTCGCTTCAATGAGTTTATTCAGGTTTTCAAATAAACTTGAAGATGAACCACCTGCAACTTTGTTTTTTTGCATGAATCCCGGAACATGTGCCACACCATGATCGGCCGTCAGGAAAAACAACCATTCACCTTTACCTACTTCTGCATCGAGGAAGTTGAAAAAAAGCTCGAGTTCTTTATCGAGTCGCAGGTAAATATCTTCAATTTCAATGCTGTTGGGGCCAAACTGATGCCCGGCATAGTCGGGTGATGAAAGACTGATGGCCAACATATCGGTAATCTCGTCTTTTCCAAGTTGTTGAGCCCTTAAGGCTGCTTTTCCAAATTCGAGGGTCATGGTATTGCCATGCGGCGTACTGCTTATAGTACCATAATTTGTTCCGATAAGTCCGCTTAATTTATGCGGAAAAACAGGGGCCTGCTCATGTACAAAACGTCCTTCGTATGCATTGTTATCTTTATCGCTCTGAACATATGTTTCAATTGGATACAATGTATTCCATTCCAATGCATATAAACTATCAGGAATTTTTCTTGCATTGAAATTGCTCACCCATCCGGGAAGTGTTTGATGGTAGTAAGTACTCGTTACAAAGTTTCCGGTTTTGGAATCATACCAGTAAGCCTCACCTGAGTGACCGGCCGGTAAAATAGAACCTCTGTCCTTAATGGCTACACCAACCACTTTGGACCGGAAGTTGGTTGCGAGTCTCAACTCATCGCTTATGGTGCTTGTAAAAAGGTTGCGCGGGCTCATAGGTTCTGCTGTTGAATCTGCCCCGATGGTTTTTACAGTATTGTCTTCCACACAATACACATAGTCGCCCTTTTCGCGATCGAACCATTCATTTCCCATAATGCCATTGATGGCAGGAACCGAACCTGTATAAACACTTGCATGACCGGCAGCCGTTACTGTTTGGGCATAAGGTATCATGGCATTTTCACATGTAAATCCTTCACCCAGCATTCGTTTGAAGCCCCCCTGACCAAATCGGTCATAGTATCGGTACAAAAAATCCCAACGCATTTGGTCAACCATTAATCCGACAACCAGCTTTGGACGAGGTAAATTCTTATTGTTGGATTCATTGGATGAAGCCTGCCCGAAAGAAATCAAAAAAACAAACAATAATGATGAAACAAAAATTATGCTTTTCATGCCGGATTAATTTCCACAAATGTAAGAACGGGTACAGCATTTTCAGTATTAAAATATTGAAAACCAATCCTATTGAGTGATTTTTGGCAAGAAGGATGATCCTAAATTGTATTTTGGTGACCCCAATCCGAATACTTAATTTTGCGCGCTGAAAGAAAGGCAATTTCCTTTTGAATTGTTAACAGATAACCGGATATCTATCCAAAAAAAAACTATGGCTGATATTTTTGAGCGTTTAGTAAAAAATTTTGGTCCGCTTGGACAACATCGTGAAAGGGCACACGGATATTTTGCTTTTCCAAAACTGGAAGGTGAAATCGGCCCGACTATGAACTTTCGTGGAAAAGAAATGATCGTTTGGAGCCTTAACAACTACCTGGGTTTGGCAAATCACCCCGAGGTAAGAAAGGCTGACACCGATGCAACTGCCCAATTTGGATTGGCTTATCCTATGGGTGCAAGGATGATGAGTGGTAACAGTAATTACCATGAACAGCTGGAAAGGGAACTTGCCGCCTTTGAACATAAAGAGGATTCCATTTTATTGAATTATGGTTATCAGGGTATCATGAGTGCCATAGATGCCATTTGTGGCCGCCATGATGTAGTGGTTTATGACAGCGAATGTCATGCCTGTATAATTGACGGCCTCAGGTTGCATCCCGGCCACCGCTACGTATTTAAACACAATGATGTAGAAGATTGTGAAAAACAATTGCAGCGGGCTTCCTCTTTGGTTGAAAAGCAAAATGCAGGGGGCATACTCGTTATCACTGAGGGTGTTTTTGGTATGGCCGGCGATCAGGGCAAACTAAAAGAAATTGCAGACCTGAAATCGAAATTTCAATTCCGCTTGCTGGTTGATGATGCCCATGGCTTTGGCACCCTTGGCCAAACAGGTGCAGGTGCAGGTGAGGCACAAGGCTGTCAGGATGCTATCGACCTCTACTTCAGCACTTTCGCAAAAAGCATGGCTTCTATAGGCGCATTTATTGCTGGCCCTAAGATCATTATTGATTATATAAGATATAATATCCGCAGTCAGATTTTCGCAAAAAGCCTGCCCATGCCGATTGTCATTGGCAATTTGAAAAGGCTGGAAATGTTGCGTACCATGCCCGAACTTAAAGACAAACTTTGGGAAAATGCACTTAAACTGCAGAATGGCCTCAAGGAGCGTGGTTTTGATATCGGAAAAACGGATAGTGTGGTTACACCCGTTTACATGAAGGGTGGAGTAGAGGAAGCCACTGCCATGGTTATGGACCTGAGGGAAAATTATAATATTTTCTGCTCCATTGTGGTTTATCCGGTTATCCCCAAAGGGCATATCATTTACAGGTTAATTCCAACAGCCTCCCATACAGATGAACATATTGAGCGCACATTAACTGCATTTAGTGAAACGAAAGCAAAACTCGATGCCGGCGCTTATAAGGTTGAGGCTATTCCTGATATGGCAGAAAAAGTTTAATTGAGCATAAATTACTTAATAAGGACGGTTAGGTTTAACCGTCTTTTTTTCATTTTATAAAAACAAAATACAAGCAATTATGACCATTGAGAAATTGCAGGATATGAGGGACCGTGTTCAGGTTCTGAGGAGGTTTCTTTGACGTGGCTAACAGACAAGCCAAAATAGAAAATGATAAACAGTTAAGCCTTTCTCCGGGATTTTGGGATGACAATGCACGGGCAACCGGAATTTTAAAGGAAATAAAGCAAAACGAATTCTGGATCGACCTTTACAAAAAGGTTGAAACAACCGTTGAAGACTTTGCCGTTCTTTTTGAATTCTGGAAAGAGGGTGAGGAAACTGAGGAAAATGTTCAGCAGGCTTATACTGCCGCACTGGAAGCAATTGAAGAAGCCGAATTCAAAAGTACTTTGAACCAACCTGAGGATGAAATGCCTGCAGTGGTGCAAATAAACAGCGGTGCCGGAGGTACTGAAAGTCAGGATTGGGCAGAAATGCTTGCGCGCATGTACCGTATGTACGGTGAGCGTCAAGGGTGGACCGTTACTGAGCTTGATTGGACAGAAGGAGATGGTGCAGGAATAAAAAGTGCTTCATTTCAGTTTGAAGGGCCTTTTGCATATGGGTTTTTAAAAGCAGAAAGCGGGGTACATCGGCTGGTCCGGATTTCACCGTTCGACAGCAACGCCCGAAGGCATACAAGTTTCGCAAGCGTATATGTATATCCGTTGGTGGATGATACCATTGAAATAGAGTTGAAGGACAGCGATGTAAAAATGGAAACATCGCGAAGCGGGGGCGCAGGAGGGCAGAATGTAAACAAGGTAGAAACCAAAGTGCAGCTTACCCACATTGCAACAGGTATTGTGGTGGTTTGTCAAACAGAGCGCAATCAGCTTGGTAACCGTGAAAAAGCCATGCAGATGCTTAAAAGCCGGTTGTATGAAATTGAATTGCAAAAGCGTAATGCATTAAAAGATGCAGCCAATGCAAGCAAGAAGAAGATAGAATGGGGCAGTCAGATCCGCAGTTATGTTTTTCATCCCTATAAAATGATTAAGGATCACCGAACGGATTATGAGGTAGGAAATGTACAACCGGTAATGGATGGAGAACTTGACGGATTTATTAAAGCCTACCTGATGATGGAAAAGGAAAGTGAGGCTATTGGTTAATAAGAACTTTTTTCGGACAGATAGGGCACTTTTGTTACCTTATTTCTGAAAAGAACAAACGACCTTTGTAATGTTTTGCTTGCTTTTAATATCTAAAAATTTATTGTATGAGTTTTGGAACATTTAGCTATCCCA
>JALOMX010000123.1 GCA_025455245.1 Chitinophagaceae bacterium | reverse complement strand
TGATTCGGTAATGAACGGTGAAATCGATGACTTTATAGAGCAATTACAACTTGCCGAAAATGCCGAGAAGATGGCTAATATGAATTAAGCATGGTTTAAGGGATGGGGTTTATTAGAACAAGATTTTTGTTTTCGGGAATTCTATATTATTTTTCGAAATATTCTAAAAACTCCATTTATCTATGTTAGATCAACTTCTTGCCATGGTCAAAGATATTGGCCAGGAACAGGTGGTAAACAATTCACTGATTCCGAATGAACAAAATGAAACCGTAATGGCTGCTGCCTCTGAAACAATCCTATCCTCTTTTCAGCAAGCCATTGCCAGTGGCCGTGGGGATGAATTGTTAGGGATGTTTCAAAGCAACAGTTCCGCAGAAATTATGGCAAATCCCCTTGCACAGGAAATACAGGATGGGTTTGTAGCCAATGCACAGCAAAAATTAGGATTGAACAGCAATGTTATAAAGGGGCTTGCAGTTACCATGATTCCCATAATCATCAGCAAGCTGGTAAAAAAAACCAACAGTACAGCCGAGGCCGACAGTGCCTTCAATATTCAGGGCCTTTTGGGCGACCTTACAGGCGGCGGGGCTCAACAGGGTGGTTTAGATATCGGAAGCCTCATCGGGCAGTTTACCGGAGGTAACCAACAAGGAGGCGGAGGTATCGGGGGTATTCTCCAAAACCTTGTCGGCGGGCAGCAGTCCGGTGGCGGGCAGGATATGATCGGGAACCTGATCAAGGGGTTTTTTGGGAAGTAAAATATTCTTCACTCCCCATGATTTGTTAGCAATTCTCTAAGGTTTTGTTGTCGAATTTACAATTCCTTCTTAAGAATACCGTTTTCATGTTAATTGTGGGTTAAGGCCTGTTTAACCGTTTTACGGGAAGAAATTTGTGCAGTAATTTTGTTCCATAATCAAAAAGATCATAACTTTATAAGGTCTTAGAGATTACAGATCTTTTAACACTTAAAACTTATACAAAAACGCAGTTTCAGCGTCTTATGTATGAGTCTTATAAATAAAATAAAGTTTTTCTCATAAGCAGTTAGTTTTGGTTTCGGCCCCTATTTCTATAGGGGCTTATTTTTTGCCTTTTATTCAGGTTTACAAACATTCCGTCTAATTCAATTAGGTTTGGCCTTTCTTGGAAAAGATCATTATGCAAACTACAAGGACAATTTGTATCGATTTTGGCAATACCCGTCAGAAAGCGGCTCTTTTTGAAGGACATTCACAAAAAGAAATCGCCTTTTTTTCCGATGACCTTGAGCAATCCCTAACTTCTTTAATAGAAGAATGGAAGCCCCACCGGAGTATCCTTTCCTCCGTGATCAACCATCCGGCATCAATAGAAACTCTTCTGAAGCAACATACGCAATTCCATCTTTTAGAGGCGGCTTCAAGTAAACTGCCCTTTACCACACCGGTGGGAAAGCCGGAAACCATAGGTGCAGACCGTCTTGCCCTGTGTGCGGCGGCAGTCCTGCTGTATCCCCGCCAAAATAACCTTGTAATTGGTCTTGGAACGGCCGTAACCTACAATTTCATCAACGTAAAAAACGAGTTCCTTGGCGGCGGTATCAGTCCGGGGATGCATATGCGCATGAAAGCCTTAAATTCTTATACCGCCAAACTGCCGATTGTTGATCCCGATTGGAATGTACCCCTTGTTGGATTCGATACCAAAACCAATATTCAAAGTGGCGTTGTATTAGGCTTGGCTTATGAAATAGAGGGTTTTATTGCCGAATATTCCCGGAAATACAGGGCATTTAACGTGCTTTTAACCGGGGGTGATACCGTTCATTTGGCTCCACACCTTAAATCAATGATATTTGCCGACCCTGATTTATTATTTAAAGGACTCTATGCGATCTGTGATCTCAATGTTTAAACCGGCCGGCATTCTATTGGTGTTGGGAATAGGTTTTAGTAGCCTTGCCGGGTATTCGCAGGTTAATTCTCCATACAGCCGGTTTGGAATCGGAGATTTATACTACAGCCGAAACGTTTCTTCCAAAGGTATGGGAGGACTTGCAACTACCTATAAGGAAATTCAATCCATCAATTTCATTAATCCGGCTTCCTATGCAGGACTGAATTTTGTAACCCTTGATGTAGGTATCGAAGCTGAATTCCGGACACTTACCGATCAGGAAAAAGCCAACAGGTTTGAATCTTCCAATTTAATTTTCAACTATCTGGCATTGGGTGTTCCGTTGGCAAAAGATAAAAAAGGTTATACCAAATGGGGTATGGCCTTTGGCATCCGCCCATACAGCAGGGTCAGGTATGATATTATTTCACCCACAGTGATCAATGGGATTGACTCCGCTGTAGATGAATACCGTGGAAATGGCGGCTTGTACCGGGGTTTTTTGGGCATGGGCTACCGAATTGGAAATTTATCGGTTGGAGTGAATGCGGGTTATGTTTTCGGCCAAAAAGAAATTTCTACCTACCGCTCATTCCCCAATAATGTCGATTATTATTATACCGGAAGTATTAATCAGCGAACCTCTATCACTATGTTCTCAATGGATGGAGGATTTCAATATGAAATACCTGTCAACAAAACGAGCAATATCCGGATTGGTGCAAACGGATACCTTGGAGGTGATGCCAACGGCAATAGGGAACTAGTTGCCCAAACCATTTTTTTTGATGCCTTTGGACAACCTGACAGCATAGATGTGGTTGAACGCAAAGAAACCAAGGGCGTATATACGCTTCCGGCAGGTTATTCGGCAGGTATTTCTTTCGAAAAGACCAACAAGTTCATGTTTGGCGCGGAATATGAAACTTCAAAATGGTCGGATCTTACCGATTTTGGTGAGGATTTGGGATTGGGAGATGTAAGCATGCTGCGATTAGGAGGTTACTGGATACCGGATGTCACCAACAATCGTTCATATTGGAAACAGGTTGTGTATCGGGCGGGTTTTTTTACAGGTAAAGATTACGTCGTAATAAACAATGAACAACTGCCTGTCTGGGGAATAACCTTTGGCGGCGGCTTTCCCATTCGCAGGTTCAATAACTACAGCACTCAATTTAATACCATCAATTTATCCTTCGAATACGGTAGACGCGGCAGTGGTATTTCCCCCTATGTTGAACGCTACTTCAAGGTAAACCTTGGTCTTGCCTTATCCGATATCTGGTTTATCAAACGACAGTACGACTAAGCAAATCCCAATGAATTTCTTATGGTTCTTAGCCAGTTCAAACGGTTGGTAGTTGTCATATTAGCAGGTGGATTTATTTTTTCTGCCTGCGAAAACGACCCATCCGAAGTTGAATCTTACAGAAAGTCAACCAAAGAAATAGAAGAAGGGAAAGATATAAAAGCAACTTTCAGCCAATCCGGTAAGTTAAAGGCAATCCTGGAATCGCCCCTTATGTACAGAATAAAAGGCGATACCATCAAAACCGAATTTCCGGAATCGGTTTTTGTTACATTTTACGACACTTCAGGTCAGAAGGAAAGTATTGTAAGGGCGGAATATGCTGAATACCTCGAAGTTTTCAGAAAGGTTTACATGCGCGACAGTGTTGTGGTGTACACCATTAAAGGCGACACCCTTTTTGCACAGGATATGTGGTGGGATCAGGATCAGGAACTTTTCTACAGTACCAACCCGGTTCGGATACATACCCCAAGCCAAAAACTTCGCGGAACCGGCGTGAGGGCCAAATCAGATTTTTCAAAATATACCATTGAAAATCCCGTAGGGGATGTTGCTATCCCTGAAGATATCGAAACCAATTGATATCCTCTTTCCGGATTATTCTTTTTGCTTATTTACCCGGCTTATTATATTTGTATTCATCAGATTGATTCTTTCATTTATGCTTGGTTTTTTTGCAGGAGTGGAAATTGCCTTTGTGAGCGCCAATAAGCTTAGCATTGAATTGAAGAAAAAACAAGGCAAACGAAGCAGCATTTTATTAAGCGAATTACTGGAACGACCATGGGTATTTGTTGGTTGCTGTATTTTGGGTTATGGTATTTTGCTTGTACTCTATGGGTTAACAGTCAGTAAACTGATTGAGCCGATCTGGAAGCTATCGGGTATTCAGAAACTGGAAGGCTCCTCAATAATTAAATCAATCACCGAGGTCATTCTGGCAGTAGGGCTTGTATTATTTTTTGAATTTCTCTCAAGAGCAATTTTCCGGGCAAAAAGTGACGGCCTTCTTTCATTTTTTTCGGGCACGATGAAATTATTTGTAAGCTTTATTGAACCGGTATTAAGGGTATTTATCAATACATCTGTATGGATCCTCAAATACCTTTTCAATATGAAAATTGATACGGCTGCAAGACCTTTCAGCAGGATAGATATTGAGCATTACTATCAGCAAACCAAAGAGGCGAGTGAAGAAACGCAGGAACTAAATCAGGAACTTTTCGAAAATGCATTGAGCCTTCCGGGAATAAAAATAAGAAACTGCCTGGTACCCCGAACTGAAGTAATTGCCATGCCGGTAACGGCTACCATGGAAATGGCAAGAAAAAAAATGATTGAAACAAAACTGAGCAGGTTAATTATTTATGAAAACTCAATTGATGAAATTATAGGATACGTACATCAATTGGATATGCTGAAAGAAACAGGGGATTTAAGAAGCCTGCTTCACCCCATACCCACCGTTCCCGAAACCATGAGCGTAACAGATCTTATTGGAAAGTTTTCTCATGAACATAAAAGTGTTGCCTGGGTGGTAGATGAATTTGGCGGAACTGCCGGCATTGTTACGATGGAGGACCTGCTTGAAGAAATTTTCGGAGACATACGTGATGAATACGATACAGAGGAAATGGTTGAAGAAAAGATTTCAGAAACAGAATACATGCTAAGCGGAAGGATTAAAATTGATACGCTTAAGGAAAAGTTCAACCTCGACTTCCCTGATGAATCTGAAACATTAAGCGGATTTATTATAAATCGTCATAAAAAAATCCCAAGGGAAAAAGAAAAAATTATCATTGACGATTACAGGTTTGAAATTGTTGCAATGAGCGATACAAAGATTGAACAGGTAAAGCTTACCGTTCTTTAAATTATAAAAAATATTGAATTGATTCAATGACCATCATCCCCGGTGAAATAAAAACATCACTGCTGCATCAATATTTGTTGGCGGCCATAGCGCCCCGTCCCATTTGCTTTGCAAGCACGGTTGATAAGGATGGTAACCCCAACCTGAGCCCATTCAGTTTTTTCAATGTTTTTGGCAGCAATCCGCCCATTCTTGTTTTTTCTCCGAGCCGCCGCGTTCGTGATAATACCATTAAACATACCCTTGAAAATATTCGGGAAACGGGTGAAGTTGTAATAAACGTGGTTAGCTATGCCATGGTGCAGCAAATGAGCCTGAGCAGTTGCGAATATCCCAAAGGTGTTGATGAATTTGTAAAAGCAGGATTTACCAAACTTTCTTCGGAAACAGTAAAGCCTTTTCGTGTAGCCGAAAGTCCTGCCCAAATGGAATGTAAGGTAGAACAGGTAATTGAAACAGGTACCGAAGGCGGTGCAGGCAACCTGATTATTTGCCGCGTATTGCGCATGCACATCCACAATGAGGTATTGGATGAAGAAAACAAAATTGACCCAAACAAAATAGACCTGGTGGCGCGTATGGGAGGGGACTATTACTGCAGGGCAAGCGGTCAGGCTGTTTTTACGGTTCCCAAGCCCAATACGCAGTTGGGTATTGGCCTCGATGCGCTTCCGGCCAATATCCGCAACAGCACAATCCTATCAGGCAATGATCTCGGAATGCTGGCCAATGTGCACGATATGCCTTCCATCGACCCGGCATTTAATGACAGCAGGCTGAAAGAAATCGTACAATATTTTTCTATAAACCCCGGGGAAATGGAAAATGAACTTCATCTCTATGCAAAATCACTGCTTCAGGAAGACAGGGTGAAGGATGCCTGGCAGGTTCTTCTTGCCGGATAATTTTCATTTATAGCACTTAACTATTTATGTGCCTTTGCCGGTTTGTAAAATTACCGATGATATACTGAAGTGTTTCATTCACATTATTGGCATTTTGAATGCCTGTTTGTAAATTTTGCTGCATCCATGATGTAATTTGATCGGAAAAATCTTCAGTATCGGCATCATCCAAAATGGTTACACCCATCTTTCTAAGTGCAGCCGCATTGCATAATTGCTCATACTGCCCGCGAATGGGAATACACATCAAACGCTTTCCAAGATACAGGGCTTCGGCAGGTGTTTCAAAACCACCACCGGTTATAATTCCATGGCAGTCGATTAAACTTTGATTGAACAGTTCGTTGCTGATGGGAAAAAAAGTAATGTTTCCTTCACGCTGAATTTCGGTAATTCCCTTTAGGAACCAATGGAAATGAAGATCCGGTAAAGATTTGAAATGCTTTTCAAGACAATGGCGCTCATAAGCACCAAGGTACACCGTAATATGGCCCTTGTCGTTGGGTGTTGCCTGCAGAAAAACATCTTTGATAACCGGAGGAAAAATAAAAGAATCATATGGCTGAAAATGAAGGCCTATGTATTGTGTAGCAGGTGCATACTTCTGTAAAATCATTTCACCAAAGTAGCTTACCTTATCAGGACGGGGCGTTTTACTGCTCATAAAACTTGCCTGATGACCAAACTGAACGGATGGAATCTTTTTATTGCGACAAGCCCTCGCCGTTATGAAATCAAAATCGTTGATGACCAGGTCATATTTTTCAACCGGCAACTGCTTTGCTTCTTTCAGCGCACGAACCATACTATTTTGTTTCCACATCATCTTAAAGTCAAGACCTCCGCAGGTACTGTAAAAAAGGCTAAGTCCTTTGCTTCTGAACTTGATGGGCAAAGGAGTCTCAAGGGATGCATTAGCACCACTGAGAAATACATCGACTTCGCCGTACTGCTGTAAATAAGGCATCAATTGAATGGCCCGGCTGATATGCCCGTTGCCTGTTGCCTGAACCGCATAAAATATCTTCATGTGAAACCCTATTAAATGGCCTTTCTTGGAGGATTGGCAGCCAAAGTGTGCATATACAACATCACCTCTTCCGTCACCACGTTCAACCTTGGCTTTTCTTTTCTCACTTTTACCTTTTCGAAAGCCTTCGTATCAAATGTCTGGATTTTCCATTCACCATGCTCGTATTCCAGCGAGGTCAGGTTTTCTACCCAATCGCCGCTGTTGAGGTAGGTTACTTTTCCTTTCGCAGTTTCAATAATGCGTTGCTGCGGTTGGTGAATATGTCCGCAAATCACATAATCATAATCCTTTTCAATGGCAAGTTCAGCAGCAGTTTGTTCAAAGTCACCTATCCATTTAACGGCCTTCTTTACACCATTTTTAACCTTTTTGCTGAAGCTCATTTTTTCCCTGCCAAACAATTCGAGTGTCCAGTTTACCATACGGTTGATCAATATCAGCAAATCGTAACCGTGACCTCCAAGTTTGGCAAGCATCTTGGCACTTCCTTTGGTAGTACTGTCAAATACATCGCCGTGAAATATCCATACCATTTTCCCGTTGATCTCCATGACCACCTTATCGGTTATGGTAAAGTTGCCCAATTGCATGTCGCTGTATTTTCTAAGGAGTTCATCATGGTTACCGGTAATGTAAATAACCCGTGTACCATTGCTCACCATGTGCATTACCTCTTTTATTACTTCGAGGTGGGAGGCAGGAAAATAACGTTTTGAAAAATTCCATATATCTATAAAATCACCATTGATAACAAGGAGACGGGGATTAATTGAACGCAGGTAATGAAGCAGTTCGGCAGCATGACATCCATAAGTTCCCAAATGCACATCGCTGATGACGACCACTTCGGGCGACCTTTTTTGCATGGTAGTAAGCGTTTTTCAAAATAAAGAACCCTGCGTTAACTGCATATTAGCTTGGTGTTATGTAATTATTAACTGAACCATGGATTTTATAATTTATTCAATGTTTACATTTGGTTCTGAATTATAATCTGGAAACCTCACTATGCAACATTTTTTATATAAATTATTATTATATATCTATTTCGCACTGCTCACTTTCATTTCATCATTATCAGCTCAGGAGACCCTCAGGCTTTCCTTAAATAAGGAGCAATTCTTGCCCGGCGAAAACATAGAAGTAAAAATTTCAGTTCCCGAATGGGAAAATACTTCACGCCTCGGCACAGTAAACCTTTTGATTCAAAGTGCAACCAAAGAACAGATCTGGAAATTAAGATATCCTATTGTAGATGGGTATTTTGATGCCACGCTTCTCATTCCCGATAGCTTTCCTCCGGGCAGGTATTTTTTTACGGCCGAATTGCAGCCTTTATATTTTCAACTCACCGGTAAGTTAAGAAACCATGCCGGCGAAGACTCTTTGCGATACACCATGCAACTACAGGATAAAAGCCTGATTGCAGGTGTTGTAAAACTTGATAAGGAAGGGGCTTTTCGTTTTCCCCGACATACCTTCAGCGGCAGGGCATCTTTATTTTTTTCCGCATATAAGCCAACCAAAGGAAAAAACAGAACGGATGTTTCCATTGTTACCCGGCTCGATTCGGCCTACAAACCCATTGCCCATGCATCCATTTCTGCCCTCATAGGAACACCTCCCGCCAATGAAGTGCTAAGTCCTTATCAGCCTGACAGTAACCTCCTTCGCAACCTGCCCTCTACTACATTGGAAGATGTGGT
Organism: Chitinophagaceae bacterium; assembly: GCA_025455245.1. Classification (GTDB taxonomy): domain Bacteria; phylum Bacteroidota; class Bacteroidia; order Chitinophagales; family Chitinophagaceae; genus Phnomibacter. The sequence goes on along the minus strand of JALOMX010000123.1, from coordinate 1,461 downwards.
TGTAACCGGCAAGTACATTAACAAAGCGGAGAACGTTGACGAAAAAGTTTCAAGCGGATACTTCAAGGGCGACAGGGCCTATCTTTTCTCCGGATTGGATGGAGAGTTTTCTGGATTTGTAAACATCCTGGATTTCTTAGTAGGCCGGGTGGCAGGTTTGAATATTTCAAGAAATACTGATGAACTAACGCAATACCTGGTAACATGGAGAAATGAACCTACGGCATTTTTTATTGATGAAATGCCGGTGGACTTAGATGCCATTGTTGCCTTTCCACCCAATGAACTGGCATATATCAAAGTTTTTCCACCGCCGTTTATGGGCGTAGTATTGGGAAGCGGCGGCGGTGCCATTGCCCTGTACACCAAACGGGCCACGCTGGGCATGCAAAGCCGTTATCAGAACCGCTTTGTGATTCAGGGGTACAGCCATTCCAATTCTATATTGAAGGTGTATGAGGTTAAACAAAAAAAATCTGCTGAATAAAATGCCATATTTTCATATATAAAAATTGTCCAATGGAGAAATTTTTTATTGTTTTGGTTTCAGGAATCTCTTTACAGCTTGCCGGCTTTTCGCAGCAAAATGTTGGCATAGGTACAAGTAGTCCTGAATATCCGCTTGATATTAATGGCAGAATGAGGCTTCGCCATAACGGAGGCACCCCGGGAATATGGTTGAATAAGGAAAACAATTCATCGGCGAGTTTTGTGGGGCAGCAAAGTGATTCAGTGTTTGGCATATGGCATAGCGATGCCAATAGCTGGAAAATAGGCTTTGACCATAAAAACAACCGGGTAGGTATCGGCACATTTACACCTGCTTATCCACTTAGTTTTTCCAATACAGTTGGAGATAAAATTTCCCTATGGGGTGGCGCGGCAAGCCCGGGTGGCAATCATTACGGATTGGGAATTCAGGGTTCTCTGCTTCAAATATTTGTACCCGGCGTTGGAGACAATATTGCATTCGGAACCGGCAGAAGTGAAGCTTTTGCAGAGCGCATGCGTATAACAGGCAATGGACGGGTGGGCATAGGTACCACCAACCCGTCTTACCCGGTAACCATTAGCACGGCTGTAGCAGGAGGTGGTTTTGTGCATACGTTTACTACCAATAATGTATCGGTGGGCACTTTTGCCAGTCCAAGCGGAGGCTGGTTGCAAACATTTTCCAACCACTCATTACACCTTGCTGCCTTTAACGGCGATGCAGCCCTGACAGTGGCTGCCAACAAAAACATCGGTATCGGCACCACCACCCCCACCACCAACCTTGATGTGAACGGAACCATCAGGCTGAGGGGCGGAAGCCCGGGAAACGGACAGGTATTAACCAGTGATGCGCTGGGATTGGCGAGTTGGGAACCTGTTGCACAAAAAGCTTTGCAGGCTACTATGTTGCCCAACCAAATCATACCAACGGGTGTAAATACCAAATTAAACTTCAGGATCAATCCT
>JALOMX010000002.1 GCA_025455245.1 Chitinophagaceae bacterium | reverse complement strand
CAGGAAATGCTGGACTATTGTGCCGATAATAATATTGTTTCTGATGTGGAAGTAATTCCCATGCAATACATCAATGAAGCCTGGGACAGAATGGAAAAACAAGATGTGAAGTATCGTTTTGTTGTGGATATGAACAGTTTAAAATAAAACAAGAAATAACCTTGAGGCCATGATGTAAATGGTACAAACCTTTCAATCAGATTTAACCTGCATAAAAAAGAAAAACGCTTCGGCATTTCCGAAGCGTCTTTCTTTTCAACTGGCGTAGGTATCAATTAATCTTTGTCAGTTTAATGGTTTCGTTCAAACCGCCACCGTTCACCTGAATGTTGTACTCACCTGAAGGCAAATTAGCTACATTCATGTCGAACTGATTAATTCCTTTAAAGAACTGTGCATTCATTACCTGAACCTGACGTCCCGTTGCATCACGCATTATTAATGAGCCTTTACCGGCTTCGGGTGCGTCTACAACAACTTTTGTGGAAGTTCTTGCCGGGTTGGGGAATGCAGTCACAGACTTACCAAGGCCGTCGACTGACAGCTTGCGGACAGGACTCAGTGTTTTGGTTCCATCCTTATCAAATTGGGCAATCTGGTAGAAAACTTCTCTTGAATTGAGCTTACTCAGGTTAATGTCAATGGCTTCGTATGTATTATTTGTAGAACCGTTACCCAAAGCATTTACTCTTTGAACACTTGTAAAGTTGCGGCCATTAACGCTGCGAAGCACTTCGAAGTGTGAATTTGTTTCATCACCTGCTACACTCCAGGAAAGTTTGGCATCGTTGCCGGACTTCATAGCGTAGAAGGAGAGGAAGTCAACAGGGAGTAAACCTGGTCTTTGTATAAAAACATTACCTTCCTTCAACAGGGTTCCACCATAAAACACATGCGTGCCAGGAGGGGCCAAAGAGCCGCTTGCAGTCATATTTGCTTCACCACCAATACCTGCTGTATTTCTGGATAAAGTTATATAATAAGGATCTTGAACTACCTGATCAGCAACAAATTCCAGATTAGCGAAATTTCCGGCTGTTATAGGAACTCTGAATATTTCATAAGCTACACCATCATTGTAGGTTCTGCTTGCATTAGTGGTAGAAGCCTGAGCCTGAGAGCAGAAATAAAAGTTAGTTTTCCCAGGTTCTTCTGCCCAACCATTGAGAAACGGAATTCCAAACCCGCCTTTTAATATCCCCAAACCAGGAAAGTCAGCAGTGTTGGCAATTGGATCTCCAAATACTGGTGCGTCACCTGTATTATCACGCCTTACGAAAAATTCAAAACGATCCCATAATACATTTGTGATATTGCCTCCTCCTGGATTAGGTCTGATAAAAACCTTCATCATGGCAGGATTTACGGAATTATCCAAAACGAGGGAGGCTTGGAAAAATTGAGCCTTCACATCGTATCCGGTTAGAAAAACCGTAATGAGTAGTATTGATAGAACTTTTTTCATATAATTCTTATTAGTAGTTTAAACGGTTTGTTATTTTATAATGCTCCTTGAGCTCTTTGTGCTGCTGATCCCAACACAGCTTTAATAAATTCAAAGTCACTGATTGTAGCATCAGCACCACTTATCCTTGCACTTCTGTTCATATTTACATCGGAACTACTGTATCCTTGAACTTGTGGTGAAGCACCAATGAAGGCCTTCAGGAATTCAAAGTCACTGGTAACACCATCAGGACCAGAAATTCTTGTGTTTAAGTTTTTATTTGCATTGCCACCAAACAACCCAAAAACTCCGGGATTTAATTGAGCAACGTTATTATTCAAATAGTTTGCAGCTGCAGAAGACAAATTAATTTGTGTAACTGGTTGATTTAAACTAAGTGCAGATGCATTTGCGGTTCTAACACCAACATGGTTTCTATGTTTAATTGCAACATTATAGTTTGCGCCGTCAACATTTTTAAAGTATACACTACTTACACCATCAACGTCAACTATATCGCCATCCCGTTGAATAAGAGCGGACCTTGTCTGTAAAACTGTACTTGGATTTGCATTTGATCTTAATTCCAAAAATACCCAATCTACAATGTTATCTCCAGCATTTACAGCATTATTTAAAACACTACCTGCAATTGACTCAGCAGTTGCATTGTTTGTATGGACAAAAAAAGTGTTGTAATCAGCCGTTCTATAAGGGTCATTAAGAGGTATTAATGGATTTACAGCAGGATTTCCTGAGGTGTAGTCAGCACTAGTTGTTCTTAATTGATCTCTCATCAAACCTGTTCCGGCATTAAATGCACCCTGCAAATAGGTCTTAACATTTGCCAATATGAACTTATTCATACCGTAAACAATACCATTTCCGGGTACGTTAGCAGCAACTGTGTTGTTTGCAGCATTTTGAGCGCCGCCGGCAAGGCTCCAGGTGGAACCATTCCAAAACATACCAACAATATCGGATTCAACCGGGGTACCAAGACCAAGTATCTGTCCGTCAACATAGGTTCCCTGCACGTTTACAGTACCTCCTGTAATTCCACTTCTTGAAACACTCCATGCCGTACCAAGGTAAGTTTCGGTGCGGGGGTGCCTTTCAGGAGTCGGAATGGCTGCGCCGGTAGCCCTGATCCCGATATACGAACTTGCGTTAACAGTAACACCGGTTGCTGTATATTGAGCAGGTGAATAATTAGATCCGTTTCCAACCGGTATAACCTTGGGTGAAGCAACCGGAGCAGGAACCATTTGCCTTACTTCGCCTGCACCGTTGGTTTCAATAAACCTGTTTGAGGCTAATCCAACAAATGTGATATTGTCCGGAACAATCAGGTTACGTCCGGCAAGTTGTAAACGACCATTAACGAAATTCAGACGATTGTCAACTTTCAGATCAAAGGATCCACCTAAGGTGACATTACTGGCATTATCGATTTCAAGATGAGGAATGGCTGCGGTTGCACTTGTTGCCGTAATTGTCTGCAGTCCGGAACCTTTCATTTGGATTTTTCCCTGGGTGGCACCGGAACCACCTGCCTGAATGGCAACATTGGTTTGCAGGTTACCCTGGACAGTAACAACGGCACCTTCACCGATAAAAAAGGTTGCCTGATCGATAACCAACTGCCCACTGGCCGAGCCAATGATCAATGATAAGATGGGTAGGAGAACAGTTCTCATAGTTTTTGGATTATTTGCATATAAAGGTAAGAAAAATTCTAAATAAAATGTTAGAAAAACATAGCTAAATGTAGGTATTAGTTATTAAACGGTGTTAATTTCTTCTTGAATGTATTTTCGTGCAATATAGCTAAGCCGTTTTTCATAAGCAATACCCTGTTAACAGTATTTTTTACAAATCAATGGGTTTTTGTGTAAAAAATACATGTTTGGTCAACAAATTTTATAACATTCTTGGGGAAACTGTGAACAGCAAGGTCAAAAATGCCCAAATACCATCAAAATGGTAATTAAATTCTCCCGAAATTTGCCCTTCAAAATTTTCAGAATCAATGGCCTTAGAGATTATTGTACCAAGCGTTGGAGAAAGTATTAATGAAGTTACCCTTGCAAAGTGGATTAAGAAGGATGGAGATTATGTAAATCGGGATGAGGTTTTGGCAGAACTTGAGAGTGAAAAGGCCACATTTGAAATCAATGCCGTGGAAGCCGGTATCTTAAAAACAATAGCAGTTGAAGGGGATACCCTGAAAATTGGAGATGTCGCCTGCACTATTGATACCACCGCCCCCAAACCCGAAGGTGTTGCAGATCAAAAAGTATCAGAAATGCCTGCCAACCCCGTTTCGACCCCTTCCTCCACTGAAAATGCATCAACTCCCCCAACAGCCCTTAAAGCCACTCCGGTGGCAGCAGCCATTATAGCCGACAAAAAAATTGACCCTCAAACGGTTTTACCCTCCGGTCCACACGGAAGAATCTTAAAGCAGGATGTGTTGCAGGCATTGTCCAATCCCGGCAGAAAACCCGGTACAGAATTGTTTACCCGTAACGAAAAGCCGGAACGGATGAGCAACCTCCGCAAAACGGTCAGTCGGCGCCTGGTTGAAGCCAAAAATACTACAGCCATGCTTACCACATTCAACGAGGTAGACATGGGGAAAATCATGGAAATCCGGAAGAATTATAAGGATACATTTAATAAAGTGCATGGTGTAAACCTTGGTTTCATGAGCTTTTTTACCAAAGCTTGTTGTTATGCCCTTCAGGAATGGCCTGCTGTAAATGCAAAAATTGACGGTGATCAGATTGTATACCATGAATACTGTGATATATCAATAGCTGTAAGTGCGCCCAAAGGATTGGTCGTTCCGGTTATCCGAAATGCAGAAAGCCTGTCAATGGCTGAAATTGAAAAAAAGGTTGTTGAGCTGGCTACCAAGGCAAGAGACAACAAGTTAAGCATTGAAGAGATGACCGGTGGTACATTTACCATTACCAATGGCGGTGTTTTCGGAAGCCTTATGAGTACTCCTATAATCAATATACCCCAAAGTGCCATTTTGGGAATGCATAAAATTCAGGAGCGTCCGATGGCCATCAATGGAAAGGTGGAAATAAGGCCGATGATGTATCTCGCCTTAAGCTATGATCACAGAATCATTGATGGAAGGGAATCCGTAAGCTTTTTGGTAAGGGTGAAAGAACTGCTTGAAAATCCGGAGCAATTATTGTTTGGTAAAGATCCGGTTAAGAGTTTGCTCGACCTTTAATTTTATAAAAAATTATACCCCTTCCATAATTTGAATATCCCGTTCAGTGTGAATTCCTGGATTCACACTGGAAAGATTTTTAATAATAAGTTACTTATTGTCAAAGTACCATTCATATCTGAACAGTTCTGCGTCAGTAATAACTAATTACGTTGGTACCATTCCTCTTTCTTCTTTTTTAAAAGAATATTTCAAGAAAAATAAAAAATTCGGGAGCAGGGATCGCAAAGAAATTTCTGCATTGGTTTACCAATATTATCGGCTTGGCCATTATTCCGGATATTCTTCAATTGAAGAGCGAATTATTTGTGCTGATTTTATCTGCAGAGGATCGGCCTCTGCTTTTGTTCAGCATTTACGGCCGGATTGGATAAATAAAGATGGTTCATTGCCAAAGAACCGTTTGGAAGTAACCGGCATCAAGTGGAATGAAAATGTTCATACGCCATGGTTAAATCGTTTAACCCGGCATATTGATCATTCAATGTTTGCATGGTCACATTTATTACAACCTGATCTTTTTATCAGGATCAGGCCGGGAAAGAAAGAGAAGGTTATAAATGCACTGGAAGGAAAACAGATTCGTTGGAAAGATGAACAATATGACTGTATCCGTTTGCCCGTTCAAACAAAGCTTGATGAAATTCTTACGCTAAACAGGGATGCCGTTGTTCAGGATTTAAGCAGCAGCCAATGTGGTTTGGTCATTAAGGAATCCATTCCAAAAATTGAAGGTTGGGTATGGGATGTTTGCGCTGCAAGCGGGGGCAAATCCATCCTGCTAAATGATTTGTATCCCGGTAAAATAAAACTTATCGTCAGCGACATAAGGCCTTCTATACTTTCAAACCTTCAAAAAAGATTTTTGGAAGCCGGGGTAAATGCAGGGTATCATTTTGTTGCCGATCATCTTTCGATAACTCATCCAAAGCGTGCACTGCCGCCTGTTGAAGCGCTTTTGATTGATGCACCCTGCACAGGTAGCGGAACCTGGGCCCGAACTCCTGAGCAACATTATTTTTTCAATGATTCATGTATTCAGGACTACGCCGATAAACAGTTTAATATCTGTTTGAATGTTTTTGACCAACTGAAAGCAAATGGCTACCTGATTTATATTACGTGCTCGGTTTTTGAAGACGAAAACGAAAAGGTTGTTGAAAAACTTCTGTCTCAAAAACCTTTAAGGTTGGTTCATTCGCAATATATTGATGGTACGCAGAGAAGAAGTGACAGCATGTTTATTGCTATACTTCAGAAAGATTAATTATGGTCGATTGCACTGAGTATTATTCTGTAGCTACCATCTTCCCAATAACCGGGTCTTGAATCGGGCGGTGGGGTAGGAGGCTGCCAGATTTTATGGTCAAAATTTTTGTACACAAGTCCTATACCAAGGGCATAAATTTCAATACTGTAATCATATTGCTTGAAAAACTGAGGATTGAATGGCCCCGGAGGCTCAACTTCATCGCGCTGTAAAACCGTGATGGTATTCGGATAAGTAATGCCATTAATGGTAGCAGGTTGACCAACATCCTGGTAAACATAGGTCCAGTCGGCAAGATATCGTACCGAACTGTTGATGCTTGAAACATCAATAAAACTGTTTCCTTTCCATTCAAATCCTTCAATAATGGGAAAGCGCAGCTTCATAAACCTCAGGTTGTTTTCAACATATTCGATCCAATCGGTATTTTCAGGAGTAGCCTCAAATGTACTTGATGGAACGAACGTGGCGGTACCGGTAAGATTACTTAAACTACGGACGATTCTGTATGAGGTCCGGCCCTCACCATCCGTTATTTGTCCTTCAACAATATCCCGGGCACGGTAACTCCGAACAGTCGTATCTCTCCCAAATTGAGTAAGAACGGTACTATCAAGCCGGTAGGTAATGTATTTTCCTACCTGAAGGGGGAAATAATCACTTAAAGGAGGCGTGTCGAACTCGATTTTCTTTTCAGAACATCCGAAAAAAAACGCAGCAAGGGTTACAAATAGCAGGCACAAAAAGAAATACCCTTTTTTCATAATTTGCTAAACTAATGCTTTTATTCTTTTTCCGGACAGAGCGTTCATTTTTTAATACCGTTGAATGATACCACCGCCTATTACATCGTCCCCTTCATAAAATACAGCACTTTGTCCGGGTGCTATTCCTTTTACATTTTCATAAAATTTTACCTGAATTCCTGAATCAGTATTGTAGAGGTTACTTAAAGAACCCTTATCCCTGTACCTCACCTTTGTAATGCTTTCCATACCATCACTTACCCCATCATATTTCATCCAGTTCAGTTTGGTTACCGTCATTTCAGACCGGTCGAGATCTGCTTCATCACCCAATGTAACTGTATTGGTTTCAGGGGAAATATGGGTTACGTACACAGGTTTGCCCAAGGCAATATCAAGACCTTTTCGCTGACCGATAGTGTAAAAAGGATAACCCTTATGCTGTCCGAGTTTTTTTCCTGTTTTATCAACAAACCAACCGCCGGCTACCTTCTCTTCTAGGCAATCCACCCGGCGTTTGAGGAAACCACGGTAATCATTATCCGGTACGAAGCATATTTCATAGCTTTCTGCCTTTTTTGCCAGTTCAGGATACCCGAAATCATGGGCCATTTGCCGTATTTCCGATTTGTGGTATGTGCCTAATGGCAAAATCGTTCGGCTCAGCAGGTCTTGTTGCAAACCCCATAAAACATAACTCTGATCTTTTGTAAGATCAACCCCTCTTCTGATGTAAAAACGCCCGTTGTCATGCCGGTGAATTTGTCCGTAATGTCCGGTGGCTATAAAGGCGCAATCAAGTGCATCGGCTCTTTTAAGCAAAGCCCGCCATTTGATATGGGTATTGCACATTACACAAGGGTTGGGAGTACGACCTGCAAGATATTCATCAACGAAATTTTCGATGACAAAATCGCCGAACTCCTCCCGGATATCCAAAATGTAATGAGGGAAACCATGTTCGACAGCGGCCAAGCGGGCATCATTAAAACTGTCAACATTGCAGCAACCTGTCTCTTTTTTCCCTTTCGCACCGGTACTGCTGCTTGCATAATCCCATGTTTTCATGGTTATACCAACCACTTCATAGCCTTGTTCATGCAACATCAAGGCTGTAACTGTACTGTCAATGCCGCCACTCATGGCAACAAGTACTTTTCCGTGTTTACTCATTTTATTATTGTACTAGCCGGGTTCAAAGTCCGGATACGGTGGCAAAATTAACCGGTTTTTTATGAAAAAGACGGTTAAAGCTAAAGGACAAAAGCGTGGAGGTTTCTAAAAATTGGGAGCCTGCAACTCAAAAGTATTGGTTGGACCATGGTAGCTGAAGGAACAATATTGCAAAACATCCCGTCCTAAAATACCATCATAAGGGCTGCCGGAATAGTCCCCTTCCACTACATCAATGGGTAATCCCTTAAAACCAAATATTCCTAAAAACAAAACACATTTATACCTGCGAAGCGAATGAATGCCCCCGACTCCATCTACTTGTGAGCAGTCCTCATATCGTGTTAATTTAAGGCCATCAATGATTTTTTTATCAATACCTGAAATATTGGAACCCGTGTCGATCAATAATTTCACATTGGCAAAAGGCGAAAAGCCGGAAACATTTTTCGACTGCAAAAAACTTAACTCATTAACATGTATTTCCCCCCTGGCAATAGGCCCAGTTTCGGGTAACATCATAAATTTTCCTTCTTTCCGATTCATGAAAGGTTGTTTCAGGTATAAAATTATTTATAATGGTTTTTCAACCATTCTTTTGTAGAGACTTTTAATCTGCAAGCTTCATTTTTTTTCTTCGTCGGGCATTCATTTCCCAACCGTTCCCTTTAATTTTACGAAATTATTAAACAGAGTACTATGATTAAATTACAGGTTATTGGAAATCTTGGAAAAGATTGTATGGTAAACATGGTGAATGGAAAAAACGTCATCAATTTCAGCGTTGCTCATACGGAAAAGTACAGGGACAGTTCAGGAGTGTCAAAAGAAAAAACCACCTGGGTAGAATGTGCATACTGGACAGACCGGACAGGAATTGCTCCTTATTTGAAAAAAGGGCAGCAGGTTTTTGTAGAAGGTACTCCCGAAATCAGAACTTTTACACGGAATGACGGGACTACCGGTGCTTCTCTTTCCCTGAGGGTTCAATTGGTTCAGCTTGTGGGAAAGATTGATACCCCGACAGGAGAGGGTGCCAATATGCAAAACTCATCAGCTTCTCAGCAAAATTCATATCAGAGCCAGGCCCCTGTTGCCGGTTCTTCGGATATGGGTATGGCTGATGATCTTCCTTTTTAGTAAGTTTCTGATGAGCTGAAAAAATAAATCCCTTCCAAATGAGAAGGGTTTTTTTATTTCGTGGCCTACTTAACATAAATAACTATTATGTCATTACGAATTTTGCTTGCATTTTCACTGTTAAACCTGATTTCTTTTTATCCACTTTTCGGTCAAAGCAATGTTGACCTTAAGTATTATCTGCCGCCTGAAGTATCTTATAATTCTGCAATTCCGACCCCATCTTCCGTTATAGGTCATGAGGTGGGAGAGTGGCATGTTACCCACGACAAACTGGTTAATTACATGAAGGCAATGGCCGCAGCCAATCCGGAAAGGATAAAATTGCAGGTTACGGGAACAACTTATGAAGGCCGGCAGCAGGTCCTCCTGATTATTACATCTCAATCAAACCACAACCGGATTGATGAAATCAGGAAACAACACCTTCAATTATGCGATCCCTCCACATCTGGTTCACTTGACCTTGAAAAAATGCCTGCAGTGCTTCTGATGGGTTATTCAATTCATGGAAATGAATCAAGTGGCGCCAATGCCTCACTTTTGGCAGCTTATCACCTTGCCGCTGCACAGGGAAAAGAAATAGAAGATTTATTAAATAATACGGTTATCCTGCTGGACCCTTCGTTTAATCCCGATGGTTTGCAACGGTTTAGCACGTGGGCTAATCAACATAAGAGTAAGCATCTTGTAACGGATCCAAACAGCCGTGAGTTTAATGAAGTATGGCCCGGAGGCAGATTCAATCATTATTGGTTTGACCTCAACCGGGATTGGTTGCCTGCCGTGCATGTTGAAAGCAGAAACAGGCTGCAATACTTTCATGACTGGCGCCCGAATGTCCTTACCGACCATCATGAGATGGGGACAAACAGTACTTTCTTTTTTCAACCCGGGGTTCCATCGAGGGTAAATCCTGTTACACCTGAAAAGAATCAGGAACTGACCTCCAAAATCGGAACCTTTCATGCTAAATACCTCGATAAAATCGGCAGCCTGTACTTTACAAAAGAAGGATATGATGATTTTTACTACGGAAAGGGGTCTACATTTCCTGATATTCATGGTGCAGTTGGAATTCTTTTTGAACAGGCAAGCAGCCGCGGACACGCACAGGAAAGTGCCAACGGATTGCTGACTTTCCCGTTCACGATACGTAATCAGTTTTATACTACGTTAAGTACTATGGAAGCAGTAGGCGCTTTACGCAAAGAGCTTTTACAGTTTCAAAGGGAAAGTTTTAAGAGTGCCGTTGAAGAAGCAAAGCAGTCGGGAATTAAAGGATATGTATTTGGTAATAAATTCAATTCGTACAATGCAGATGTACTGGCCGAAATGCTGCAACGGCACCGGGTTGACGTTCGTATATTGGATAAAGATTTTCAGGATGGAAAACAAACTTTCGAAGCCGGTAAATCATATTTTATTCCTGCAGAACAACCTCAATACAGGCTTGTAAAGACCGTATTTGAAAAGGTATTAAACTTTAAAGACAGTTTGTTTTATGATGTAACTGCATGGACAATGCCACTTGCCATGGGCGTCAACTATACTGAAACCAAAATGCTCCCCACTTCAAAACCTGCGGAATTAATTACATCTGTAAAAGGATCCATTAATGGCAGTGCTTCTGATTATGGATGGGTAATTGATTGGCGCGACTTTGAAGCGGCTGCTGCCTTATACAAATTACAGTCGAAAAAAATTATTACAAGGCTTGCCTCGAGGCCTTTTAGCCAGACAGTTAACGGGAAAATCGTGGAGTTCCCGCCGGGAAGTATTATTATTCCGAGCCAGCTTCAAACATTATCAAAACAGCAGATTTTTGAGGAATTATCAAGGATTGTTGCAGAACACCGGATATCCATAACCGGAATTTCAAGCGGTCTTTCCCTATCGGGAATTGATGCAGGCAGCGGTAAAGCCATTTCACTTGAGAAACCCGGTGTTGCCATGCTGGTTGGAACCGGGGTTACAGCCACTGACGCCGGTGAGGTATGGCACCTGCTTGATCAGCGTTTAGGCATTCCTGCCACTCATCTTGAAATACCTGTTTTCAACCGGGCTGATCTTTCAAGGTATAATACCCTGATCATGGTAAGCGGTTCGCATGCAGGATTAAATAAAGAAAAACTGAAAGCCTGGGTAGAATCGGGAGGTTTGCTGATAGCCTGTGAAGATGCTGTTCAGTGGTGTGCCAATAACGGAATCACTAAAGTGAAATTCAAAAGGGTATCAGAAGCGGTTGACAGCACAAAAATGCTCAGGTATGCAGATCGGGAAGAAGTAAGCGGGGCCCAAAGAATGAATGGTGCTATTTTCAGGGCTGATGCTGATGCTACCCATCCGCTTTGCTTTGGATACACAAACCCTTATATTGATTTGTTTAAAACAAATGATGTATTTATTCAGCCTGCATCCAATCCATATGCTGCGCCGGTCAGGTTCGGTAACAATCCCCTTCAAAGCGGATACATAACAGCTCAGAATTATAATGCGTTAAAAGGATCGGCATCCGTACTTGTTCAAACAGTAGGGCAGGGCAGGGTGATTCATTTTGCAGACAATCCAAATTTCCGTGCATTCTGGCTGGGAAGCATGCGTCTTTTTGTTAATGCAATATTTTTCGGACGAAATATTGATGCAGCATCTTCAAGAGCAGAAGATTAATAATCCTGACTTTAAATTTAAATTAATGATAATTCGTTTTCTTTCTGTTTGTTCACTTTTTGTGTTTTTTTTCTCCTGTTCAAATAATCATCAGCAAAAGGATGCCATTGATTATGTTGATCCGTTTATTGGAACCGGCGGACATGGCCATACTTATCCCGGAGCCGTTCTCCCTTTTGGCATGGTTCAGTTAAGTCCTGATAACGGTACACAGGGTTGGGATTGGTGCAGTGGCTATCATTACAGCGATTCTGTAATCGTCGGCTTTAGTCATACCCATTTAAGTGGAACAGGTATTGGAGACCTTTTGGACATCAGCATGATGCCTTCGGTCGGAAAATCTCTCGATACCATAATGACCCCATCCTCTTTCTCCCATAAAGACGAATCCGCCTCTCCGGGATATTATTCCGTAAAGCTGAAAGACTATAATATTCTAAGTGAACTGACTGTTTCAAAACATATTGGCTGGCAGCGCCACACATTTCCCAAAAGTAAAAATGCGATGCTGCGTATAGACCTTGGCTGGGCAATCAACTGGGATAAACCAACAGAATGTTTTGTAAAGAAAATGGATGACAGCACCATTGTGGGTTATCGCTTTAGTGAAGGATGGGCTAAAGGACAAAAGGTATTTTTTGCTCTCAGATCCGGGAAAATAAAAGAAGCAACGGTTAAAATGATTGCTGATAAGATACCTGCTGAAAGTGATTCTGCAAAAGGTGTTAAAGTAATAGCAGGGATTGAATTTGAGACAGATGAAAATGAACAGGTCATTTTTAAAACCGGGATTAGTTTTGCAGATGTATCAGGTGCAATATCCGCACTTGATCAGGAAAAGGGCTACAACTTTGAAGCTATCAGGCAGGAAGCCCGTAAGGCTTGGCAAAATGAACTTGGTATGGTTGACATTGTTGCTGAAGATACCATTAAGACTATTTTTTATACGTCACTCTACCATAGTTTTCTGGCCCCTTCCTTGTATTCCGATGCAAACGGAAATTACAAAGGTGCTGACAGCCTGGTTAAAAACAGTTCTGAAGAAATTTATTCGGTTCACTCATTATGGGATACTTTCAGGGGGGCAAATCCTTTATTTACCCTTTTGCAGCCATCAAGGGTGCCATTGATTATTAACAGTTTTCTTGCCTTTTACGAGCAACATGGATTATTACCGGTATGGGATCTGCATTTTTGGGAAACCAATACGATGACAGGATATCACTCGGTTCCGATTATTGCAGATGCAATCCTGAAAGGAATCAAGGGTTTCGATTATGAAAAGGCATACGAGGCCATGAAAGCGAGTGCAAACCAAAACATTCGTGCAACCGATCATTACCGAAAATTTGGATATGTTCCTCAGGATAAGCACGGATGGAGCGTAACCATAACCCTCGAATATGCTTTTGATGACTGGTGTATTGCTCAGGTAGCCAAAAAACTGGGTAAGGAAGAAGATTATACTGAATATTCAAAAAGGGCTGAGAATTATAAAAATCTTTTCGATCCGGAAAGTGGATTTTTCAGGGCCAAAAACAGTAGCGGCAAGTGGGTAGAGCCTTTTGACCCGATGCACAGCGAGCATGGCTTTGATGGCATGTATATTGAAGGAACAGCCTGGCAACATACTTTTTTTGTGCCACATGCAATAAAGCAATATGCTGAACTTATGGGGGGCGATGGAGCCCTTATCAATAAACTTGATTCATTGTTTACAAACAATAAACCTATGACCGGAGAAAATATTTCATCCGATATCAGTGGATTGATAGGTCAGTACGCACATGGCAATGAACCAAGCCATCATATTGCATACATGTATGCCGCTCTTGGTGCGCCTGATAAGGGATCGAGAAGGATACGGGAAATTCTGACAAAAATGTATTCAACCAAACCCGATGGATTGAGCGGAAATGAAGATTGTGGTCAGATGAGTGCATGGTACGTTTGGAGTGCGCTCGGTTTTTATCCCATGAATCCGGCTTCAGGAGAGTACATTTTGGGAAGCCCGATTATCAGGAGGGCCTTTATTACACTTGATAATGGGAAAAAAATTGAGATACTCGTAAACGGACTGGATAAAGACAAGGCAGTTATTCAATCGGCAAAGTGGAATGGATTGATTCTTGAAAAAAATAAAATAACCCATGCCGAATTGATGGAAGGCGGCAAACTTGAATTCACCTTAACAAATTAATTTCAGCTATGATCCCATTTGATAATAATTATACATCATCTGTTAAAGACAGGTTGGTGAAGTATGTACAGGTAGATACCCAAAGTGATCCTCATTCAAAATCCTTTCCGTCTACTGAAAAGCAAAAAGATTTGTCTGTTATCCTCGCAGAAGAGTTAAGGGATATGGGCATTAGCGATGCACATATGGATGAGTACGGATATGTATATGGAACCATCCCTGCGAATAGCGACAAACCCTGTCCCGTTGTTTGTTTTTGTGCGCATGTTGATACCGCCCCCGATTGCAGCGGAACGAATGTAAAACCGATTGTTCATCAGAATTACAATGGCCTTCCGATCATTTTGCCCGATGACACTTCTCAGATTCTTGATACTGATAAATACCCTTACTTAAAAGAAAAGATTGGGGATGATATTATAACAGGAAGCGGCCTTACCTTATTGGGTGCTGATGACAAAAGCGGTGTGGCCATTATTATGGACCTTGTGCAATACTTGCAACAGCACCCCGAAGTGAAGCATGGCGCCATTAAAATTTTATTTACACCCGATGAAGAAACCGGAAGGGGAACAGAAAAGGTGAATCTGAAGAAACTGGGAGCAGATTTTGGATTTACCCTCGATGGTGGAGAGGCAGGTGACCTTGAAGATGAAACTTTTAGTGCTGATGGTGTGTCTGTAACTATTCATGGAGTAAGTGCACACCCCGGATATGCGAAAGGTAAATTGGTAAATGCCTTAAAGACTGCCGGTGAAATACTTGCTACTCTTCCAAAAGATAGCTGGAGTCCTGAAACTACAAACGAAAAGCAGGGGTTTGTTCATCCGGTATCTATGAATGGCATTGCAGAGAAAGCAACTATTGAGTTTATCATCAGGAGTTTTTATACACCGGAATTAGCTGTTTTTGAAGACAAATTACATGAAATTGTTTCAGATGTTTGTTCAAAGTATGAGGGTTGTTCATTCGATTTCAAGGTGCGGGAACAATATAGAAACATGAAGGAGGTATTGGATAAATACCCCGGCATTGTAGCTTCGGCAGAAAAGGCAATTCAGGCAGCAGGTTTAAAGCCCCGTAAATTACCCATCAGGGGCGGTACCGATGGAAGCCGGCTGAGTTTTATGGGTTTGCCCTGTCCGAATTTATTTACGGGAATGCAGGGAATTCATAGTAAAACCGAATGGATCAGTGTACAGGATATGCAAAAATCAGTTGAAGTACTGGTTAACCTGGTGCAGTTGATTCAGGAATAAAAGCGTGATTGGCTTACAGGGATATTTCCATCTTTTTAAATTGTTTTGCCTGATATTTAAACCTTTGATTTTAGTATATAAGGTTTTTGCTACTTTTAAGTGGCAAATTTGTCAGACTTGAATTATTACCGGTTTCGTTACTTTTTGGTAAGGTCCCTGAAATGGTTAGGGCTATTCTTCTTCATAATGAAGTCGGGTTTGATTTATGGCCAACCTAAGTGTCCGGTAAACATTGATTTTGAACAAGGTAATCTGAATGGGTGGAAATTTTATACCGGTTGGGTTTCCAATCAGGGAGGAAATAATGTGTTTACCCTTACGGAAACTCCCGAGCCTGAACCGGATAGGCATACCCTGATTTCAGCGGCTGACGGAACAATGGATCCTTATGGCGGTTTCCCGACCATCAGCCCCAACGGCAGTGCTTATTGTGTAAAACTGGGAAATGATTATGGAGGCGGACAAGGTGAAGCCATCAGTTATGAATTCACCATTCCTGCAGACAGAAATACATTTAGCCTCCTATATTATTATGCGGTGGTTTTCCAGGATCCCAATCATCAGCTCTACGAGCAACCCCGGATGGAAATTGAGATTACCAATCTCACCGACAATTCAATTATTCCCTGTGCATCATTTTCATTTGTTCCCTATGGTACCGGGCTACCCGGTTTTTTTCAATCAGAGGTACAATTGGATAACACACCAATCTGGTGCAAAGACTGGACACCGGTAACCATTAACCTTGACGGAAATGCTGGGAAAACCATACGGTTACTTTTCAGAACCGGCGACTGTACATTCCGGAGGCATTTCGGCTATGCATATATTGATGTAGATACGGATTGCAGCGGTGAATTTGTAGGGGCATCATTTTGCCCGAATGATGAAAGGATAACCGTAACCGCCCCGTTTGGTTTTATGAATTACCGTTGGCTGAACAATGAAAGAACACAGCAAATCGGTACCGGTCAACAACTAACCCTTAGCCCTCCACCTGCTTCAGGAACCACCGTTGCTGTAGAATTGACACCCTTTCCGGGTTTCGGTTGTCCTCAAACATTAACGGCCAAATTAATCGACAACCTCAACTTTAGCGCCAATGCCGGAAACGATACCTTATCCTGCAATGAGGAACCTGTTCGAATCGGTTCCCCCCCAAGACCCGGGCTTATTTATAGTTGGTCGCCGGTTGCGGGGATTGCTAACCCAACCTCTTCAAATCCGATTGTAATACCACCTGTCACAGCAAACTATGTTTTAAAAGTGAGCAGCCCCGGCGGAGGTTGTATTGACTACGATACGGTTAAAGTGATAGCAAGCAACCTGGCAAATTCGCTTTCCATAGAGGGTAAGCCTGAATATTGTATCGGGAGTACTGACAGCGTTGTTTTCAATGTTCAAAATACCCAATCTATACAGTGGTTTCGTAATGGAAGCCCGATCAATGGCGAAACAAAAAACAGGTATAAACCTATTGTTACCGGCGATTATTATGCTTCACTAAAAGATGAATTCGGATGTTCTGCCCAAACACCCATTCAAAAAGTAAATATATCGTCTATTCCGGTGGCATCCTTTTCCATTCCCCAAAC
This sequence comes from Chitinophagaceae bacterium, assembly GCA_025455245.1. Classification (GTDB taxonomy): domain Bacteria; phylum Bacteroidota; class Bacteroidia; order Chitinophagales; family Chitinophagaceae; genus Phnomibacter. Next base: position 2,663 of record JALOMX010000002.1, on the reverse strand, counting down.
GGAGCAATGCCTTATTGGAAATAGCTTTTCATTTGCCAACAATAGTACCAATGAAACCGGCACTATGCAATTCTTTTGGGATTTTGGGGGGACCGGTAATTCAGATGCCCTTAATCCTGCATTCAGTTTCCCCAAAGCCGGTACTTTCCTTGTAAAGCTTGTGGTAAATACCAATTCCGTTTGTATGGATAGTGCGGAAGCGAAAATTACCGTTTATCCCAATCCCGTACCGGATTTTGATGGTGAATTTATTTGTGAAGGGCTGCCTTTTATTCCAATTAATAAAACCGATGAGAATATTGGTTCACCAATCAGCTACAGATGGGATTTTGGAAACGGTATAGTCAGCAATCTCCGGGATCCTCTGCCAAATACCTTCAATACCCCCGGCATTTATAATATCAGCCTGACTGTTTTTAGTGAGCAATGTCCGAGCCCACCGCAGGTGGTAACAAAAACATTGGTTGTACAGAAAAGGGAACCTAACCGTCGATATCGGGCGGTATTTGCAGTTCGCGATGTCCCCCTTCAGTTAAAAGCCAGAGCAATTGGTAAAACCGCAAATTGGAATCCCAATGAATTTCTGGACAACCCCGAGAGTTATTCGCCTGTTTTTGAAGGAACTTCCGATAGAGACTTCACCATAGAATTGACAACAGAGGGGAATTGCGTAACCGTTGACTCGCTGCTTGTTCAAATTGTAGATGAGGCAAATATTTATGTTCCTAACGCATTTACACCCAATGGTGATGGATTGAATGATATATTACGCCCTGTTTTGATGGGTGTTTCTGAATTAAGCTACTTCAAAGTATTTAACCGTTGGGGTGAACTGATATTTGAAACCAATAAAGAAAAAGCCGGATGGGATGGTATTTTCAAAGGCTTACCCCAACCTTCACAGACCTATTCGTGGATGGCAGAAGGCGTTGGGCTTGATGGCAAAACAGTACAACGAAGGGGAAGTACCTTATTAATACGGTAAACCTTAATAAATTACGGGACCAAGATTGTAGATGGGTACACCGGGCGGTAGCAAACCTCTTTCCTTTTTATAACATTGCTGAATATAGTAACCAAGTTCGAGGTTGTTGGTAATAACCACAAAATCATAAGGGGGACGGTACTTTCGCATGAATAATTTTAGTTCCTCATCCTTCAGCCCGGTCAATTCTGAAATAAATTTTGCACTGAACCTGAAATCAATGTATTTATCTTCTTCTTCCTGGATTAACCTCCGCTGAAGACTGGCTAATTGCCTGTTTCGCTTAAAACGGAACATATTTATTATTTCATTGGGGTCCATGCCCACACCGGTAGGGCCTACATTGATACTGCTGATAGGATTCGGCTTTTTATAATCAAAATATTTGGCATAATCGAGACGGTTCTGAATGGAATCCATCCTGTAATCCGGGGGCCTGACTATTACATTGGGCAGGGCATGTACGTACACATGAAGGGCCATATTAAACTGAGAAAAATCCTCCATTTTTAAAACAGGGTATTTGGCGGTTTCTTTTCCCTGGTAACTAAAAAAGAGGGAATCCGAGGGCCTTACCATGATTTTATACCTCCCAAATTCATCGGTTGAGGTACCCGAACCATTGGTTGCCATTACGCTAACCCCCTCTAATGGTGTCTTTTGAGAAATATCGTAAATAACTCCTTTGACCTCGATTTCCTGGGCAATAGCAACTCCAAATAACAGGCAGAACGCAAAAAAAGAAACAACACGGGTTGCTAACACTGATCTGTAAGTTTTTAAAAAAGGCTTTCAAAAGTATGCCTAAACCTTTTTGATTGCATAATCAGTACATAAATGAGGCTATTTTTAACGAATTGAAAAATTTAAGATTCAAAAAGTTGATAAAGAAATCTGAAAATTAGGAAACTAAAAAGTGTTTCAACATCAATATTATATCTATTGATACCTTTGCACACCTGAAATAAATTCAGGATATAACATTCTTTAAATTTTCTTGTTTTAAGTAAAATCTTCAAAACACCCAAATGGCAGCACCACGGGAATATTCAATTATTGTAGCAGTACAGCGTTTATTTAAACTCTTGCATCTTCAGCGAAAAGCCATATCTGCTATTTACTTTTATGCAATTCTTACCGGTCTGCTTACGCTCAGCATTCCTTTGGGATTACAGTCAATAATCAACTTTGTATTAGGTGGCTCCTTCTCTACCTCTTTGACCATACTTATTATTGTTGTTGTAATTGGTGTTCTACTCACCGGGGTATTGCAGGTACAACAGCTTAAGATCAATGAACGCATTCAACAGGAAATATTTGTTCAGTATTCATTTGAGTTTGCACAGAGGATTCCCCGATTGGACAGTGCTGCTGTAGACGGTTACTATATGCCTGAATTACTGAATCGCTTTTTTGATACCGTTTCTTTACAAAAAGGATTAAGTAAAATCCTGCTTGATATTCCCATTGCAACCATTCAGATAATTTTCGGGATATTGCTGCTTTCCTTTTATAATGCTTTTTTTATCGTGTTCGGCCTGCTGCTGGTTATTGTGCTGATGCTCATTATTCGGTTTACAAGCCGTCAGGGGTTTGAAAGCAGTATGCGCGAAAGCGATCAAAAGTATAACGTAGCTTCCTGGCTTCAGGAATTAGGCCGGACCATGAGGAGCATGAA
>JALOMX010000122.1 GCA_025455245.1 Chitinophagaceae bacterium | reverse complement strand
TTGAAACAAACTCCGTACCACCCCGGAAAAATGAAATTTTGATCATCAGGAATATCTAAAAACAATCTGATTAAGACATAATGGCTTTAAAATAAAAAGAAAAATGCCAATTTGGCAGGCTTTGCAATGTGTCCTTTCCGAAAATGGAAAGATTTTTACTTTAGCTTATTGTAAAGCATGGGTTAATCAGGAAAACCTGAACTTTGCAGCGTCAAAAAGGTTTATAAGAAAAAATTTAAAAGTTTAAATATGTATCCAGCAGAAATTGTTGAGCCGATGAAGGCAGAACTTACAGAAAATGGATTCGAAGAATTATTGACAGCTCAGGATGTCGAAAATCAGATGAAAGAAAGCGGAACTACCCTCGTGATGATCAATAGCGTTTGTGGTTGCAGTGCGGGTTCTGCCCGTCCGGGCGTTTTAATGGCAGTGCACAATACACCCAAAAAACCAGATCACCTTACCACAAGCTTCGCCGGTTTTGATTATGAAGCCGTTAGCAAAGTGCGCGAGTATATGTTGCCTTATCCGCCATCTTCACCGGCTATCGCGCTGTTTAAAGATGGTAACCTCGTCCATATGATCGAGCGTCATCAGATAGAAGGCCGTCCCCCGCAAATGATTGCAAGCAATCTGATTGCTGCATTTGAACAATATTGCTGAGCAATCAGAAATACCGATTAAAAGGGCCTTTCCTGTTTTCCGGGAAAGGTCATTTTTTATCCGGTACTTTTGCCACGTTTCTTTTTTGTACCATTGCGCACTATTAATCCGATCGTTCAATCATGTATCCTAATCTTTATTTCTTTTTCAAAGAGGTTTTGGGAGTTGAGTGGCCCATGTTCAAACTTGTAAACAGTTTTGGGCTGATGGTAGCTTTTGCATTTGTTGCAGCTGCCATTACATTAACCATGGAGTTAAGAAGAAGACAGGCAAATGGTTGGCTTCATTTTACCGAAACGCAAATTGAAGTAGGAAAAGGCGCCGATTTGAGCGAAGTGCTCTGGAATGGCTTTTTCGGTTTTTTATTCGGATGGAAATTCCTGGGCATCCTCCTTGATAAGGAAAATGCTTTGGCAGACCCTCAATCCTATCTGCTTTCGGGTCAGGGAAATATGGCTTTGGGTATTTTATTGGCTCTTGGTTTTGCAGGTTATAAATGGTATACGGGCAATAAAACCAAACTGCCCAAACCGGAAAAGCGTACCCTTCGGGTATGGCCACATGAAAGGGTGGGAGATATGATCATTATGGCGGCCCTTTTTGGATTTGGCGGCGCAAAAATTTTCCATAACCTCGAAAACTGGGACGATCTGATCGCTGATCCTATTGGTTCCCTTACCTCTTTCAGCGGACTTACTTTTTACGGAGGCCTTATTTGTGCAGGTGCGGCCATCATCTGGTATGCCCGTAAGCATAAAATCAACCTTTGGCACCTGACCGACTCTTTCGGCCCTGCGCTTATTTTAGCATATGCTATCGGGCGGATTGGTTGTCAGGTAGCGGGTGATGGCGATTGGGGTATTCTGAACAGCGCTTATGTGGCAACCACCGATGGTAAAGCCGTTTTGGCTGAGGGGACTGCTTATAAAGATACCGTAACAAAGTACCTTGCTTACCATCAGCAGTCGCTTGCAGGAACCAAAGAAGTACTCTCTTCCGATGATGTAATGCATGCTTCATTCCAAGCGCCTTCATGGATGCCAACCTGGATGGTGGCATATACCTATCCCAATAATGTTTTAAGTGACGGTGTGCCCCTTGATGGTTGCGAAGGGCAATGGTGTCGTTATTTACCTAACCCTGTTTTCCCTACACCTTTTTATGAAACCCTGATGGGGCTTGCCATTTTCTTTGTCCTTTGGGGCTTACGCAAAAAAATAACCGCTCCCGGCATGCTTTTCGGTCTTTATTTACTCCTGAATGGATTTGAACGTTTCCTGATTGAAAAAATACGGGTAAATACTACCTACAAGTTGGGATTCTGGAATCCGACTCAGGCCGAAATTATTGCACTTGTTTTAATGCTTTTGGGGCTTTCAATTATTCTGCTCCGGAGAAAAGCTGTTCCGGTTAAGGTTTCCCGGTAGGTGATGTTCCGCTAACATTTCAACTGCAACTTTTTATCGGTTACTGATTCATGGTCTCTGCCGACCATTCAGCATTGTTTTTCAACCGTTCCCATTGTATAGCTATGTACTATGCAATGCAAGGTAGTAAGTTTGCCTCTGAATTTTCTTACTCACACAAAAAACAGATCACACATGAAAGCCATTTTAACTATCTGCTTTTTCCTGATCTTTTCAGGATTCATTTTTGCGCAAAACGCACTTAGGATTTCGGGAAAAGTTACCGATGCCGGCAAACCCATTGAAGGCGCCACCGTCTCCCTGCATGCTATTGACAATACAAAACTTAACAGCATAGCTGCAAACAAGGACGGCTTATTTGAACTTACGGTACCCAAATCAGGCACTTATAAATTGAGCATTTCTGCCGTAGGGTACAAAGCCCAATGGTCCGATATGATTGAGGTGAAATCTTCCGTTAAACTGCCGGAATTTTTATTGACACAGGATACCAAAAAGCTCGATGAAGTGGTTGTTACAGGCAAAAAGCCTTTGATCGAGCAAAAAATTGACCGGATGGTGGTCAATGTAGATGCCTCTCCGGGTAATGTTGGTATTACGGCGTTAGAGGTGCTTGAACGTACACCGGGTGTGATGGTTGACAAAGACGGCAACATCAGCCTTAAGGGAAAAAGCGGTGTAATGATCATGATTGACGGTAAACCAACCATGCTGAGTGCAACCGAAGTAACCAATCTGTTGCGGAGCCTTCCAAGTTCACAACTTGATCAGCTTGAGGTAATGACCAACCCTCCGGCCAAATTTGATGCTGCCGGAAATGCTGGTGTTATCAATATAAAAACCAAAAAGAATAAAGCACGGGGATTTAATGGCTCCGTTACCCTTGGCGCGGGTATGGGGAATGAATTCAGGAGCAACGACGCACTCAACCTGAATTTCAGAAAAGATAAAATAAATGTTTTTGCCAACTATAGCTACAACTACAATGGCGGTATGAATGAAATGGATATTAACCGCCGGTTTGTTGATGCTGCAGGGCATACCACAAGCTATTTCGACCAACATTCAAAAATGCAAAGTGTTCGTCAGCCGCAAACCCTGAAACTCGGGATGGACCTTTTTGCAAGTAAAAAAACAACCTACGGAATTGTACTGACCGGGATGTACAACCCAAGCGAAAATGAATCGAACGGGGTGACTTACATAAAAGATCCGCTTGGTGAGGTTCAGACTCAAATGAATGCAAACAGCATATCAGAAGGCTTGTGGAAGAACGCCGGAATTAATTTCAATTTCCGTCATCAGTTTGACAGTACCGGACGTGAAATAAGTGCCGATGCTGATTACATTGCTTATGATAATTTTAATGAACAATTACTATCAAGCTACTTTTATGATAAAAATGGTCAACCCAATGCATCTGATGAAATTTTAAAAAGCACCATGCCCAGCACCATAAAAATAGGCAGTGTTAAGGTGGATTATGTTCACCCGCTGAAGAACCGGATGAAATTGGAAGCCGGTATAAAAAGCAGTTATGTTATAACAGATAATGATGCAGTGTATGAAAATTTAATTAACGATGAATGGGTGCTTGATGAAGAAAGATCAAACCGTTTTAAATACACTGAAAACATAAATGCCGCTTACGTGAATGCAAGCAAGCAATTCAATAAGAAGTGGAGCGGGCAATTGGGACTGCGTCTTGAAAATACGATAGGCGAGGGCAATCAGGTAACCACCGGCGAAACCTTTGATCGAAATTACACGCAGCTTTTTCCAACGGCATTCGTTTCCTACAAGCAGAACGACAACAATCAGTTTACCGCAAGCTATGGCCGTCGTATTCAGCGTCCAAGCTATCAGGATATGAACCCATTTTACTTTTTCATTGATAAGTATACATATCAGGTTGGTAATCCTTATCTCAAGCCTCAGTTCAGCCACAATATCGACCTGAGTCATACATTCAAAGGATTTCTTACCACAACGCTCAACTACACAAACACATCAGATATTATCATGCAGGTGCTTGAACAGGACGATGCCAGCAATTCCACCTATGTTCAGATGAGCAATATAGCAAAGCAGCAACAAATTGGTTTAAGTGTATCGGCAGGAATGCCCGTTACCAAATGGTGGACTACCAATGTATATATGAACGGATTTTATAATAAGTTCGAAGGCCCGATTAATGGTACTGAAGTAAAATTAGATGCACCCGGATTCCTGGCCAACATACAAAATAACTTTAAATTCAAAAAAGGGTGGGGTGCTGAGATGAGTGCTTTTTATCGCAGTAAAACACAGGAGGGCGTATTTACATCCGAATCCATGGGACAGATCAGTTTTGCGGCAAGCAAGCAAATCATGAAGGGTAAAGGTAGTCTTCGGTTGAACCTGCGCGATCCTTTTGATCTTCAGATGTTCAGGGGCAGCAGTCAATATGGAACTGTTGATGTTGATGTGCGTAGTCAATGGGATAACCGTACGGTTTATATGAGCTTTACTTACCGGTTTGGCAAACCTATACAGGGACCACAGAATCGTCGTAAAAATGGTGGTGCCGGTGAAGAGCAAAACCGTGTAAAAATGGATGGGGGCAATTAATTAATCTGCCCGTCAAAAAAGGCGATTTTGTGCGAATACGGTCCTGCCCGGTTATCCTTTGGGTAACAATGGGTGGGACCGGTTTCCTTGCAGCCCTCCTGTGTGAACGATCAGTATGCTGCACTCCTTTCTCATTTCACCTGCTGCTAACATTGACTGCAACCTAAAACACATGGGTGCTGTGTAAACGAAGTCGAGCGGAATATTGGTTTGGTTAAACCAATGAATCATAAAGGCTTCAAGTGCCGGTGTTAATTTTCCAAACCTGTTTTTCAATTGAAATAGCCGGATATTTTTCTCCGGAATCAATGTTGAAAGTTCATTACATTTTTGTTGAATGGATTCATCTCCCGTTCCCGGGTCAAAGACCCATAAATTATTAAAGGCAATATTACTTTTTGCAATTCCGGATGCAGTTGTTCCGGTTCCCGATGCGCAACACAGTATATCATATTGTTTAAGGGGTAGTGCATTCATCCACCTGATTACTCCTTTCTCCCCCTGTTCTCCATCGCCGCCCATGGGGATATAGAAGAAGCCTTTGGCATGAGCAATATCTTGTCCGAAAGATGTATCGTAAAACTGATGTCTGTGGATGAATGTGATTTCAACATTCCATCTTTTCAAATCATCAAGCATAGGGTTGTGCATGTTTGCATTTCCTTTAATCAGAACATGCAGCGGGATTTTATGCATAAAACATGCATACCCACAGGCATGTAAAAAATTGCTCCACAATCCCCCCGTCGTTACAATACCTTTTGCATGTGAATTATTAAATGCTTCTATCCATCCTTCAAGCTTTAACCATTTATTGCCTGATATGAGTGGATGGATGAGATCAAGCCTGAGGATATCGGGAAGCATAACATCTTCAGTTCCTGCTGACCATTGAATGGTTTGCAGCCATTCCTTTGTTAAGAAATCGTTGCCAACATCAAAACCTTTTATCTCCACTATATTTGCGCAAATTTTTGGTAAAGAAAACAAGTATATGGCACAAAAACCAACACTCGTAATATTGGCAGCCGGAATGGCAAGCCGCTATGGTAGCATGAAACAGGTAGAAGGGTTTGGTCCGTTTGGTGAAACCATAATGGATTATTCAATTTATGATGCCATCAAAGCAGGCTTTGGTAAGGTGGTATTTATTATACGTGAAGAATTTGCAGAAGCTTTCAAGGCCATTATGGAGCCTAAACTTTCAGGGAGGATAAAAACAGACTATGCATATCAGTCGCTTACAGATTATCTGCCCGAAGGTTTTAATGTACCTGCTGACAGAATGAAACCCTGGGGTACTGCACATGCGGTATTGTGTTCGAGAAATGTAGTACAGGAAAATTTTGTGGTAATTAATGCCGATGATTTTTACGGTTATGATGGCTTTGCAAAAGCACATGATTTTTGTGTAAACGGCTGCAATGACCAAACATGGGGCATCATTGGTTATACTTTAAGTAAAACATTAAGCGAACATGGAACGGTTAGTCGTGGGGTATGCGCAACCGATGAACAGGACAACCTTGTAAGTATTAATGAAAGAACAGAAATAGGATGGAAGGATGGGAAAGTGGTTTATCGTGATGAAGCCGGTGAACATGAAGTACCTGCAAATAGCCCTGTCAGCATGAATTTCTGGTGTTTTTCACCTGC
>JALOMX010000121.1 GCA_025455245.1 Chitinophagaceae bacterium | reverse complement strand
GACCCGATACGTAAGTTAGGAAAGGAAGTCCCTTCTGACCTGGCCAATTTGAAAAATGCCGGAATTGTAAAGCTTTGCATTCCCGGAATTCTGGCTATTCAAATGCCCCGGTTTACAACGTATAACAATGCACAGAATGAAATTGATCAATTGAATAAAACCCTGAACAGTTTTATGTGGAACCGTTCTGAAGGACATGAAGTTTTAAATTCTTTTCCTTTCCTCATAGTTTGCGATGACAGTCATTTTACTTCTGCAAGCCTGAGAAACTTTCTTTGGGTTGCTTTTACGCGTTGTAACCCAAGCCACGATATTTACGGCGTCAATGAATTTACAGAAAACAAACACTGGGGCTGCCGCGGGCCTTTGATTATTGATGCAAGGATTAAGCCTCACCATGCCCCACCGGTTGAAAAAGACCCTGCCATTGAAAAAAGGATTGATCGACTGTTTGAAAAGGGAGGTAGTTTATTTGGGAAAATCTGATTGATCCGGAGCGGTACTGAATAATACCTTATCCGTTCAAATGAATATTAAAAATTCATTCAAACAGATGATTTCTCAAACACCGGACGATGATCTCAATTATTTCAAAAGCCATTATAGGTTTATAAAAAATCCAAATACTTCCCCCGTTGGAATTAAATGTAATTCTTATATGAAAAGCCTGCATGCTGACAATAAAAAAGCCATCCCTGCAGGATGGCTAAAACTTATTTTAGAAAGTTAAAATGATCATTGTGCAACAAGGCTGGCGGAAAAGTACTCGGCATTCATGCGGGCAATATTGCTCAGGCTAATACCCTTAGGACAAACAGCTTCACATGCGCCGGTATTGGTACAGGCGCCAAAACCCTCCTTATCCATTTGTGCAACCATATTCAGCACACGTGTTTTGCGTTCAGGATCTCCCTGAGGCAACAAAGAAAGCTGCGAAACCTTTGCCGAAGTAAAGAGCATAGCGGAACTGTTTTTACAGGCTGCAACACAAGCTCCGCAGCCAATACAGGCAGCCGCCATAAAAGCATCATCTGCTTTTTGCTTTTCAATCGGAATGGCATTGGCATCTACAGCATTACCGGTATTTACGCTGATATACCCACCTGCCTGAATAATGCGGTCGAAGGCGCTCCGGTCAACCATCAGATCCTTGATAACGGGGAACGCATTGGCGCGCCACGGCTCTATCACAATGGTGTCACCATCTTTGTACGCACGCATATGCAACTGACAAGTCGTATTTTGCTCCCAGGGCCCGTGCGGACGGCCATTGATATACATAGAACACATACCACAAATTCCTTCACGGCAGTCGTGGTCAAAAGCAATTGGATCTTTGCCTTCAGCTATCAATTCTTCATTTAAAACATCAATCATTTCCAGGAAACTCATTTCACTTGAAATGTTCTTTACCTGATAGCTTTCAAAGTGACCTTTTGATTTGCTGTTTTTCTGACGCCAAACTTTCAGGGTCAGATTCATTGTATAGTGTTGCATAAATGCGTTGTTTCTTTTGCTTAATTACAAGAATAAATGAAATGATTACTTATAGCTACGCTGACTTGGTTTTACCACTTCGTAATCAAGGATTTCCTTATGCAATTGCCATTCATGTTCACCCTTCATTTCCCAATTGGCAACATACATATAGTCAGCATCATTCCTTAATGCTTCACCCTCCGGTGTCTGTGACTCTTCGCGGAAATGCCCGCCACAGCTTTCATTACGGCTTAAAGCATCAAGACACATCAATTCACCCAACTCAATAAAATCGGCTACCCGGTTTGCCTTGTCAAGCTCAGGATTCATTTCGTTAATACCTCCCGGTATTTTTACATCACTCCAGAATTCTGCTTTCAATTGACGGATTTCTTCTATAGCCTGCTTCAAACCCTCTTCGTTTCTTGCCATACCGCATTTATCCCACATTATTTTGCCGAGCCTTTTGTGAAAGCTTTCTACCGTCTTGCTTCCCTGAATGCTCATTAAGCGGTTAATCCTGTCTGCAACTTCTTTTTCTGCTGCCACAAAAGCCGGATGATCTGTTGGAATGGGTTTGGTATGGATCTCATCGGCAAGATAATTTCCGATGGTATAAGGAATGACAAAATAACCATCTGCCAGACCCTGCATAAGTGCAGAAGCACCTAACCTGTTGGCGCCGTGGTCACTGAAATTGGCTTCGCCCAATGCATACAAACCCGGTACCGTTGTCATTAGTTCATAATCAACCCAAAGCCCACCCATGGTATAATGCACCGCGGGATAAATCCGCATAGGCGTTTCATATGGGTTTTCACCGGTAATCTTTTCATACATGTCGAATAGGTTACCGTATTTTTCTTTAATTACTTCATTACCAAGTTTTATAATTACATCATCAGATGGATTTGATAAACCTTGCTTATTCGCTTCAATTTTTCCGTAACGCTGAATGGCATCGGCGTAATCGAGGTAAACTGCTTGCTTGCTTGTACCTACTCCGAATCCTGCATCGCACCTTTCTTTTGCCGCACGGCTTGCAACATCGCGGGGCACCAGGTTACCAAAAGCCGGATAGCGGCGCTCGAGGAAGTAATCGCGCTCATCTTCAGGTATATCGGTTGGCTTGCGGTCGTCTGCCTGCTTTTTGGGAACCCATATTCTTCCATCATTACGGAGAGATTCACTCATAAGGGTGAGTTTACTCTGATGATCGCCGCTTACCGGAATACAGGTAGGGTGAATCTGAGTAAAACAAGGATTTCCAAAATAAGCTCCTTTTTTATGGGCTTTCCAGGCAGCGGTTACATTACTTCCCATAGCATTTGTACTCAGGTAAAATACGTTTCCGTAACCACCCGAACACAACAGAACAGCATGACCGAAATGTCTTTCGAGTTCTCCGCTTACAAGGTCACGGACAATAATACCCCTTGCCTTGCCTTCAATCACAACAACGTCAAGCATTTCATGACGGTTGAACATTTCAACATTGCCAAGTGCAATTTGTCTTTCAATAGCGCTGTAGGCGCCAAGTAAAAGCTGCTGACCTGTTTGGCCCGCTGCATAAAATGTACGCTGAACCTGCGTTCCACCAAAGGAACGATTACTCAGCAATCCGCCATATTCCCTGGCAAAAGGTACTCCCTGTGCCACACACTGATCAATAATGGCACCACTTACTTCGGCAAGGCGATGAACGTTGGCTTCCCGTGCACGATAATCCCCTCCCTTGATGGTATCATAAAATAATCTGTAAACACTGTCACCATCATTCTGATAATTTTTGGCAGCATTAATACCACCCTGCGCAGCAATAGAATGCGCCCTTCTTGGCGAATCCTGAAAGCAAAAGGCTTTAACCTTATAGCCCAATTCACCAAGAGATGCTGCGGCTGAAGCACCGGCAAGACCGGTACCAACAACAATTATCTCTAATTTACGCTTGTTGGCGGGATTAACTAATCGGCAGGTTGACTTGTAAGTACTCCACTTTTCATTGAGCGGACCGGCTGGTATTTTTGCGTTCAGCATATCAAAACTTTGAAGTTATTTTTAAATATACATGTGTTTAAGGCAGTAGGTTCATTTATCTGAATGAAATTATTTATGGTTTCACAAAGCGTTGATTCTTGTTCAATTATTGATCATAAATAAAGGGGCTTCAGAGAAACAAATTGACGTTACACCCAACTGCATAATTATGAGCTTACCCATCCGAAATGCATGGCAATGGGCATAAGGGCAAAAAGCAACGGGACAATTACAGAATAACCTATACCTATTGAGTTAACAAGACCCATCCATTTATTATTTGAAACCCCAATGGTTCTGAAAGCACTTTGAAACCCATGAAGCAGATGATAGGCCAACGATACACAGGCAAGCACGTAAATAAGGACCACCAACGGGCTTTTAAAAGTGTATTCCATTAAAGCATACATATTATGCATTTCTATGCCATCATATGTAACCGGAGTTAACGCTTCATGATGCATAATTTCCCTGCCGGGCAGCCAAAAATGATACCAATGAATAATCAGGAATATCAGCAGAAGGGTTCCCAACAACCCCATAGAACGGGAATACCACTTGCTTCCCTTGTTTCCAATACTTACTGCATAATTCTCCGAACCTCTTTTTTTACGGTTATCAAACTCGAGCACAAGGCCTTGGATAATATGCAGAAAAAAACCTGCAAACAAACCGATTTCAAGAATCCGGATCAAAACGGTACTTCCCATGTAGTGGGCAGCCTTGTTAAAAATTGCCCCATTCTCATTACTGTCGAATGGCCACAAAGGAAGATTCAGGTCTGCAAAAACCATAGCATTGATCCCGACATGAACAATCAAAAAAAGAATCAGAAAGATCCCGGTAAGGGCCATTACGATTTTCTTACCAATGGATGAAGTAAACACTTGCTTCCAAGTCATATAGCTGAATATTTATTTTGAAGTGCTGCAAATTTAGTGGTTGACAACGGTAAGGGAAATGTTTTGTTTGGAATAATGCAATCCGGGATACAAAAATTTCTTAATGATGTCCCAAAAAAACCATTCATCAATATTTAGAGTTTGTCTTCAGGAATGATCAATAAATTTGCTTTATGCGAAAAACGCTTACCGTAATCTGGAACAGCCTGCTCATGGCACTTGATGAGTTAAGGGTTAATAAGCTCAGAACATTTCTATCCCTGTTTGGGGTTACCATAGGGATATTTTGCATCATTGGGGTTCTGGCAACGGTTCAAAGCCTTGAATCGAGTATAAAGAATGATCTCAGTGACCTGGGAAGCAGTACGATTTACATTCAAACCTGGCCATGGGGCGGCGGCGATGAAAAAGAATTCCCCTGGTGGAAATATATGAAACGCCCGCAGCCAAAATATGAAGAGTTGAAACCGATTCAGGAACGCAGCCAATATGCAAGGGCCGCCGCATTTTTATTATTTAATCGATCCAATGTTGAGTTCAAAGAAAGCATGCTAACCAATGTGGTATGGTATGGGGCCACTGAAGATTTCAATCAGATACAGGAAGTAAAAATTGAATACGGAAGATACTTGTCGGCAAGCGAATTTGCCAGTGGAGCACCGGTTTTGGTAATGGGTTATGAAAATGCCGTCAAACTTTTTGATAAGGCCGAGTATGCATTGGACAAGGTTGTTGAAATCAGCGGAAGACTTGTTACCGTGGTTGGCGTCATGAAAAAACAAGGACAAAGCATGGTAGGAGGCTGGGATTTTGATAACATCATAATTGTACCATTCAATTTTTGCAGACAGGTCGTAGATCAACGAAGTGCAGAGCGCTTTTTGCTAGTGGGCGGAAAACCCGGAGTACCACTTGAGGCCTTCAAAGATGAATTAAGGGGTATCATGAGGAGTGTGCGGAAACTTAAGCCAACCGAAGATGACAATTTTGCTTTAAACGATGTTACTTCAAGTACAAAATCACTCGAGGGCTTTTTTGCCAATGTAAACATCGGAGGTTTTGTAATTGGCGGTTTCAGCCTTATTGTAGGGTTATTTGGCATTGCCAATATCATGTTTGTAACGGTAAAGGAGCGAACATCTCAAATTGGTTTGAAAAAGGCCATTGGCGCAAAAAAATCAACCATTCTGACAGAATTTTTAATGGAATCATCTTTCCTATGCATCATCGGTGGTTTGATCGGTTTGTTATTGGTTTTTCTGATTACCTTAGGGTTAAGCGCAGCCCTTCCGTTTAAAGTCGGACTAAGTCCCGGTATCATTGCGTTAGGTCTTGGCATCAGCATCAGTGTTGGTTTACTTGCAGGCATTATTCCTGCATGGACGGCTGCAAAACTGGATCCCGTAGTAGCCATCAGGAGTTAAAAAAATAAACGACATTTGCACGGTTTTTACGATGTCAGATGTTACTATTTTAGCTATTGAATCTTCTTGCGATGAAACCTCTGCCGCAGTTTGCCATAATGGTAAAATGCTTTCCAATGTGGTTGCAGGTCAGGCTATTCATGAACAATACGGAGGAGTTGTTCCCGAACTGGCTAGCCGGGCACACATGCAAAACATCCTGCCTGTTGTAGATTCCGCCCTTCGGAAAGCAAATTTATCTCCGGAACAACTGAGTGGCATTGCTTACACGCAGGCACCCGGACTTATCGGCGCCTTAATCGTAGGTTCGAGTTTTGCCAAAAGTCTGGCCCTTGGGCTTAATCTTCCCCTCATTTCCGTACATCATATGCAGCCTTTTTTATGCCTTACAGTAAGCGGAGGCCATACCCAAATTGTTCTTGCAGAAAGCCCAAATCAATTAAAAATCCTCGGGGAAACCCTTGATGATGCCGCGGGTGAAGCCTTTGACAAAAGCGCCAAATTACTGGGCCTACCCTACCCCGGAGGCCCATTGATTGATAAATTTGCTCAATCAGGAAATCCTAAATATTCTTTTGCAGAACCCAATATTCCTGGTCTGGATTTCAGTTTCAGCGGAATTAAAACCTCCATTCTTTATTTTCTGCAAAAACAACAAAAAGAAAACCCGGACTTTATTAAAGAAAACATACATAACCTGTGCGCTTCCATTCAGCAGGCTATCATAAAGACTTTGATGAAAAAACTGAAACGGGCTGCTGAACAAACGGGCATCAGACGGATTTGCCTTGCAGGAGGCGTAAGTGCGAATTCAGGCCTGAGAAAATCCTTCATTGAATTAGGGAGCAAACACGGTTGGGAAACCTTTATTCCTGCATTTGAATACTGCACCGACAATGCAGCTATGATTGCCATTACAGGTTATTATAAATTTCTTGAAGGGGAATTTAGTGGGCTTGATGTAAGCCCGAGTGCAAGGGCGGCATGGGAATAACCTTTGAACTTAATATCCTGGGCATATCCGATTTAAGCAAAAATGAATTGCTTTTGTTACTTTTATTTTTGGTAAAAAGTTTATGCTATGAAGGCACTTTTGACAATTAT
>JALOMX010000120.1 GCA_025455245.1 Chitinophagaceae bacterium | reverse complement strand
GTTGAGGAGGCAAATGCCCTTGTTTTTTTAGTGGATGTCACAACCGGCATTACTGATCTTGATGAAGCAATGGCCGATGTATTACGAAGAACTACAAAGCCTGTTTTTGTAGCGGTGAACAAGGTTGATAACTACGAGCGTCAGCTTGACGCAGCAGAATTTTATTCACTGGGTTTTGAAAATACATTTTATGTTTCATGTCTTAGCGGTACAGGCGTGGGAGATCTGCTTGATGGAATAGTTGCCCTGATTACCGATGAGCAGTCTGAAGATACCATTGAAAAAGATCAGCTTCCCAAGTTTGCCATTATGGGGCAACCGAATGTTGGAAAGAGTAGTCTCCTGAATGCACTGATAGGGCAGGAGCGAACCATAGTCAGTGATATAGCAGGCACTACACGCGATACCATTCATACGCATTATAACCTTTTCAACAAGGAGTTTATGCTGATTGATACGGCCGGTATCCGCAAAAAGACGAAGGTTCATGAAGACCTTGAGTTTTATTCTGTGATCCGTGCCATTAAGGCCATGGATGAAGCCGATGTTTGTATTCTGCTGCTTGATGCCGAAAAAGGAATTACTGCTCAGGACCTTAATATTTATAGTCTTGCTGCGCGGAAAGGAAAGGGAATCGTATTGGCAATCAACAAATGGGATCTTGTAGAAAAGCAGACAAATACTGCACGGGATTATGAAAAGCAGCTTAAAGAAAAATTGGCGCCTTTTAATGATATCCCGATTCTTTTTATTTCGGCTAAAGATAAAACCCGCATCATGAAAGTGGTGGAAACCGCATTGGAGGTTTTTGAAAGCCGGAGCAGGAGAATCCCAACTTCGCAATTAAACGAAATCATGCTGAAGGCTGTAGAGGCCTACAAGCCGCCTATGACCCGCGGCCACCTGATCAGAATTAAATATGTAACCCAAATTCCAACGGCAGTGCCTTCTTTTGCCTTTTTCAGCAATTATCCCGAGGAAATAAAACAACCTTACAAAAACTACCTGGAAAATAAATTGCGTGAAAATTTTGATTTTAAAGGTGTTCCGGTAAGGATATTTTTCAGAAAAAGTTAATTCATTTGCATGCAGAAGCCAACTTAGCTCAGCTGGTAGAGCATTTCATTCGTAATGAAAGGGTCGTCGGTTCGAATCCGATAGTTGGCTCTTTAAACCACTAATGAACCAACGTAACCTGAACCAATTGTGCCGTACCGGAGAAAGTAACCGTTTGGGATAATACCATTTGTAATTCATCTACACTTACAAGCGTAAATTCATTACTGCCACCGGGTAAAATCGGAATGGTGCCGCCGCCAACACTTGTAATGGCAATTTTCTGAAAAGACTCATCATAGGTCCAGGTAAATTCAACCTGTTGTTGGTCTGCTGCATTGCATTTTGTAGGGCCTTCATTTAAGTTGCCTGTATTGGAAGGACTGCCTACAAAAAAATTCAGCAGGTTATCCTTTATACATGGTTGAACAAGGGCTGAAACATCTACACCGCTTGCGGTAGCCTTGCTGAACTTCCAGGGACCGTCCGCTATTAATTCAACCGTTGTCATGGAGTCGCTACTATCTTTCTGGCAGGAGAATAGGAAAAAGGTTGTGGCTGATAGAAGGAATAAGATTGGTGAGAGCGTCTTTTTCATGGTGTAATGGATTGAAAAATAAAAATAGGATGTTTCTTTCAGAAATAAACGAATTAAATCTGATCACAGACTTTTCACGAAAGCCCTAACAACCCGGCTGCGTAGTGGCTGTAGGAAGGTTGAATGCCATTTTTTAAAACAACCTCATCAACCAACCGGCCGGATCGGATAAAAAGAATACGATGGGCCCAGGGTAAAATGTCGGCAGGTTCATGGGAAACAAGTATGGTAGAAAAACCGATGGCCTTTGCAGCATTTTCGATCACTTGTTTGATGGTTTTGCGATGGGGCAGGTCGAGGTGCGAAAAGGGTTCGTCAAGCAAAAGCAGCGAAGGTTTTTTTGAAAGAAGCCGTGCCAGCGCAATCCGTTGCTTTTCTCCACCGCTCAACTGATGTGTTTTTCTCTGGAGCAGATGGTTGATTTCACACAATTCATAAAGTTGGTTTGCTTCTTTTTCCGGTAACTCATTTGCGTATTCAAGTATCTCGTGTACGTAAAAATTAGGCCTCAGCTCAAAATATTGTGACAGGTAACCCATGCGCGGGTGGCCGGGAATGAGTGTTTCAAGAGGACCTTCAACCCTTTGGCCTTCAAAAACCACTGATCCCTCATCCGGCTGCATCAGTCCCCCAATCATTTTTAATATTGAAGATTTCCCGGAACCGGTTTCTCCCATGATGGCCATTTTTTCTCCCTGGTTTAAGGTGAAGTGCACATCAGAAACTACTTCCAGTCCGTTTTCAGTTTTATGGAGATGCTGTACTTCCAACCAGGCCATATTGAATACTTAGGCTTGCAAAATACCTTCATTTTATGCTGAAACCCTAATTCTTTCGCTACGGGATTTTTATACCACAATAAAATGGTATAAAATTAAAGTTGGAACCCAAGATGGGTTAAATTGTTAGAACGGACAGTGCGGAACTTATAAAAGAAAATGAACCATTTATTATTTCAGCATTCAATCTGGAAGGGTAAGCATGCGAGTCTTAGGATTATTCTTCATTATTTTTTGCAAGTGAGTCAAAATTTTTTCCTGGTAGGCCCCCCTCCATCTGGCAAGTAATCTGCCGTCATTGCTAAGTAACAAAAATTCAGGTTTGTTCTGATCTGAAAATCCCTGTCCAATTGGAATGTTTCTAAAACTATTCCATTGGGAGTTATTGATATCGAATTCGCCGCGAATATCATTTACCTGATTGTTGTAACCACTTGTTCGGTATTTGGCGTAAGAAGGATTGCGTTTTTTTAAGTCAAGTCCATATTCAAAACCGTTTGAAAGGGGCACTTTCAATTCTACACGAAAATGCAGCAATGACTCGCCGGTATAATCATATAAATGAGGCCATGGTTGTCTGTTTTCCAACAAAGAAACGGGGGATGACATTCTAGGTGGATGAAGAGTTGGATATATAATGGTGTAAACCTGAAGTTGATCTTTATAAAGCAGGTGCGCTTCGTGCAATATTTCAGTGGTGGAATCCAACTGTTGAGCACCGGGTATTTGAAGGTAAACTAATGTATATTGCTTATCAGGCGCCGGAACCACATACGATTGATGATTACGTCCTTTTGCAACAAAGCTTTTCCAGGGGCCCTTGACCAATTGCTTTTCCGTAGTTTTTGCCTCCTTAAAGGCCATTAAAAGCTGATAACTACTAAAGGCTCTTGAAGTTTGGTTCGCCCTTCTGAGCATATAATCAAGTTCTGATAGTTTATAATTAAATCTTTCAAGCCATAAATTGTTAAGCCCTGCTTCGTGATTACTATTTGCTCCAAAAAGCAGCAGTTTATCTTTATATTTCGGGGTTTTATAAAGCTCATACTCAAAAGCATTAAGTACGTTATCTGGAGAAAATATTAAAGAGTCTCTGGAAAGATAATTTCCGGTTATTTGAAAAGTATCCGAAGTTTCTACCCAGAAATTAGCTATCGTAAATGAAGGCTTTCCAAATGGTATAACAAATATGGATAATCGAACGGGGAGTTCTGGTACAGCTGCATTAATGACAGTATTATTACCTGCGAAAAAATACTTTAACACAGTTTTATCCGTCATTACCCGAATGAGGGTACTAAGGGTGTCTGACGAATTTATACAAATCTTACCATTTATTGCATATTGTGATTGCCCAGGCAATTGACCATAACTAAAAATGCTGAATCCAATGAATGATGCTACCCAGAAAATACGGCATTTACAACACTCAATTGTTTTTTTAAACTTCATAATGCAATTGCAGCACATGTATTGAAATAGCTAAGCCTGAATGAAATTAGTAAACAAATGCGTGTTAAAATGTTAAAATCTATCAGGGATTAGAGGAGGCGGTTTCTCCCATAATGGCAAGGTTTTGACCACGGGCCATTGAAAAAGAAATGTCGTCCACTACCCTGATGCCGGATTCTTTCCTTGAAATATTTTCCACCCTTAACCAATCCGTTTCCTGACTTACCATGGTTTGCAAATAAAGCGAATAATATTTCGCAGATTTGCTGCAGGAGGTAAAAATTAATGACGGGAATACGTAATGGAATTATTTTATGGATGGTTTGGGGCATCTTTTCGAAGTCAGCCGATGCACAGCAATCCGAACTGTTCAGGATTAATAAAGATAGCAGCGGGTTTGAATTAACCCTAGCCGGGGCTTCGCATCTTGCCTCGCTGCCATTAAAATGCATTTTGCAGGAATGGCCCAACAAAACGAATCATACATCGAATAACAGTGCTGATCATGTGATGCTGCCATCCGCTTTACATCCTTCATTTTACGGTTGTTTCGACTGGCATTCCTCTGTGCATGGGCATTGGATGCTGGTCAGGGTGCTTAAAAAGTTTCCGGGTATTCCCGAAGCCGAAGTCATCCGGTCCACCTTACGTCAAACCCTCACCGTTGACCGGCTTGAAAAAGAAGCGGCCTATTTTAACCTGCCCCTTACCGCTTCGTGGGAACGAACCTACGGTTGGGCATGGATATTAAAACTGGATGCCGAATTGAAAGATTGGAATGATGCAGATGGTCGGGCATGGCGCCAGGCAATGGTGCCTTTAACCCGGAAAATCGTTCAGTTGTGGAAAGACTTTTTGCCCAGGCAAACTTATGCCAACCGAACCGGGGTGCATCCCAATACTGCATTTGGGATGGTATTCGCACTGGAATATGCCAGCGCTTCAGGGGATACTATTTTTGAAAAGGAACTTAAGCAATCAGCACTGAAACTTTTTGGTAACGACAAACAAATTCCGGCGACATGGGAGCCCAATACAGCAGATTTTTTATCGCCTGCATTGGAAGAAGCCGACCTGATGCGTCGTGTGCTTTCACCTGTTGAATTCAGGCGCTGGCTTGATGCATTTATCGGAAAAGCGGGCCTAGTGCATCTTAGCAAACTTCCGGTAGTATCAGACAGGAGCGATTTGCAGATTGTTCACCTCGATGGGTTATGCTTCAGCCGTAGCTGGTGTATGCAGGGTCTGGCTAAAGCGTTGCCCTCAGGTGATTACCGCAAAGCGCTTTTGCAAAAAACTGCTATTGCACACCTTGCTGCTGCTTTGCCCCATGTGGTCAGCGGAGAATATGGAGGCGAACATTGGCTGGCTAGTTTTGCGGTGTATGCGCTAACCCTTTAAGGCATCCCCAATTTTTTAAAAAAAAAGCCACCCTTTTTTACCGGGGTGGCTGTTCACGTTTTAAAGGTTAAAATCTCAGCGGGCTGCCAGCCATAGCAAGGCGAGCCATAATAATCCCTTTCCCAGAAAAAACAGAAAGGAAACCCATCCCATTTTTTTCAGGAACTTCATCTGGTGTGAGCGAATCATAAAGTGTACTGTGTTGTTGGTAAAAAAATTAAGCGGCCAGTTTTTCATGTTCCAATGATGCGGACCTCATGGCATTGGCAACCATGGCATAAGCTGCTTTCCATGCCTCTTCGAGCTCATTATCCCAAATGTCTGCAAGCCCCTGGCTAAGTGTTTTCAACAAAGCCATGCCCACTATTTCATAATGCCCGGGGCTGGCGCCATAGTTATGGTGTTTTATGGCAAGCCGGCGTACATCGTCCATAATGGTTTCGGGAGTGTGCAGATGGTTTACTACGTAGCTGAGTGTGTACATGAGTTTGCCGGCCTGTTCAGGAATGGGGGTTTTAAACAAGGCCCTTGCCTGCGGGGCCATTTCAAAGAGATTGAGGTAAAAAAGCTCGCCTGCGGACTGTGCGGCCGGGCGTATCTTTTCAAAGCTTTCTTTTACAAGAGCGATCTGGTGTGAAGTCATGGTGTTTGTTTTTTTGTGGTGATTGAATTGACAACACAAAAATGAAGCTTACCATTCCGGAAGCCAAGCACAATCGACTGAACTGCAGGTTTGAACTATTGAACGGTTGAATGAAGGGAATTAACTGCTTTCAGAAGGATTTAGGATCGGACAGATTATCTTCTATTTCAATAAACCTGCCTTTTATTAAATCTTCCGGCAGTATTGATTACAGTCTGATTGGTTGGAAAAAGATTTCTATCCGGTATAAAAAAAAGGCCGCATTTCTGCGACCTCTGTGGGAGCATCCAGGATTGTATCACGGACCCTCCCGCCTGAAGGCGGGATGATCTAAACCCACTGAAGCGATTCCTCAAATAATCACAAATGAAAAAGGCCGCATTTCTGCGACCTCTGTGGGAGCACAATTTATCCCGAAAGGTACGCATCGGGACGGGTTCGAACCGCGGACCCTC
>JALOMX010000119.1 GCA_025455245.1 Chitinophagaceae bacterium | reverse complement strand
GAAGTGCGCCTTCCACGATGAAATGAGGGTTTCCTGAAGCAGTGGATACAGCAAGGTATCATTAGCGTTCGATTCGCCCTGATACCACAGCACACCCTTAAATGCCAGGTCCTTCAGCGGATTGATCATGGCCTGAAAAATGAGTGTTGGCCTGTATTCAGGATTTTTATCCTGCGGATCGTACACGAAATTTTTGAGGTACCGATTAAATAATATTGAATCGTTCTGCAGGCTTTCTTTGGGAATAAATGCCTGACAGGCTGCACCCCCATGGGCCGCTACTACAATTCCCACCGGAACCTGTAATTGCTCCTGTAGCCTCCTTGCAAAATAATAACCTACCCCGCTCGTATTGGCTGCCACTTCAGGATGCAAAGACTGCCAGATACCCGTGAATTTTTGGCGCAGATAGGGCAGCCCTTCTCGCTTAATCGTAAGCACCCTTATGTTCGGGTGATATGCTCCGGCAATCTCCTTTTCACGGTTCAGAACCCCTTCATGCCATGGAAGACGGGCATCCATCGTCATTTCCATATTCGATTGTCCGCTGCAGAGCCAAACCTCTCCTATCTGTACACTATCGAGCGTCAATTGTACTCCGTTGCTTTCCACCATTACCTGGTGATTTGAAAAGTCACCCTTACCCGCTTTGGGTGTGGAAATATCCATTATCCAGAAATTATCCTTGTCTGCAACGGCAGATGCATTGACGCCCCAACTGGTGGCAACTCTTACCGCAGCGCCCGATGCAGCACTGCCCGAAAGTAATATATGCGCATTTTGCTGTAATACCATCCGGGACTGATACAAGGGGTGCAATTCAAGCAAAGGCCCGTATCTGCCTGTATCAGTTACCTGTGCCAGGGCAGGCGAAGTAAGCAACATGCTCCAGATGCATAATATGGGAATGGCACGCATCATCAATACAAACCTTTGTTTCCGTAATCAATACGGGGTTCAGTAATTGCTTTCAACGGAATCTGCATCCCGCCGGTTTCCTGCAGCCACTTCCATAATTCGCCCCTCAGGCGCTCAATATCCTTTTGCCTGTCAGGGTGGCGATACAGGTTTCGCTTTTCTTCAGGATCGGTACTCAGATCGTAAAACTCTGATACATCCCAGATGCCGGGATAAAAAATAAACTTTTGGTTGCCCTCGCGCACGCCTAATGTAGTAGGCGTTTGCGGGTAAGAAAACTCCCAGAAGTACTCGTAGAATGCTTTGTTTCGCCAGGATACTTTTTCACCTCTTAACAATGGGAAAAATGATTGCCCCTGCATGGCGGCAGGAATGGTAACGCCTGCAGCCTCAAGAATGGTTGGGGCTATATCAATGTTTTGAATTATCTCCTCCAATGGCTTCCCCTGTTGTTTCATTCCCGGTGCATAAACCAGCATTGGTACTTTCTGGCTTTCCTCATACATATTGCGCTTGTCAATGAGGCCATGCTCACCCATTAAAAAACCGTTGTCACCCATGTAAACCACCAAAGTGTTTTCTGAAAGGCCAAGTTCTTCCAGTGTTTTACGAATATTAGCCACGCTTTCATCCACCGCAAGCAGGGTTTCGCAATACCGGTAATAAAAATCATCAAAGTCAACGCGGCCGTCGTACATAAAATCCACACCATGCCAGCTGTTTCGTTGCGCCCACACCCACTTTGGAATATCATCTACATTGTAATTGCTGTCGCCCTTTGCCATGGCCGCGGTAGGGCTTTGCGTAAGATTGCCCATGGTTCTACTTTGGGCAGTGGCAGTAAGGTTTATCGTAGAAGGATAGTTTATTGCATTACCATGGTATTTGCCACGATGCCTCGGGGCAGGCATAAATTCATCGTGAACACCCTTATGCGATACATACATAAAAAAGGGTTTGTTCTTCGGTTGCCTGCGCATCCAGCTTATTGCATGTTCGGTCAGCAGGTCGGTTATATAGGTACTGTCTTTGTACTGAACCCTGTTGCCGTTTATGTTCAGCAAGGGGTTAAAATAAACACCCTGCCCTTTAAAACTTTCCCAATGGTCAAATCCCTTCTGAGGTTCATCACCCGTATGGCCCATATGCCATTTGCCGAAAAATCCGGTACTGTATCCGGCTTCCTGCAGATATTCCGGAAAAAACCGCAAATCGGGGGGCAGGGGTGAAAAATTATCAACCACCTTATGTGTATGTGCATATTGCCCGGTGAGTATAGATGCACGTGAGGGGGAACAAAGCGCTGTAGTAACAGTTGCATTGCGAACCCAAACCCCTTCCTTAGCCATTTTATCCAGTGCAGGGGTTTCCAACCACGAAACCTTTCCGGTAAATCCCATAAAGTCATGCCGGTGGTCATCGGTAAGAATAAAGACAATGTTCATTGGTTTTTGCGTGCTATCATCCGTACGCTGCCTACAACCCCAACATAGCATGGATATGACCGGAAAAACCAACTGGAATAACCTCCGGCACTGAATGAATTTGTATTTGAAATGGAATATACCCTTCATATTAAAACAAAAAACGTACATCTACCCCCCGTGGGGGCGGGACAAATATTAAATTTATTTTATGTTTGTTCTGTATCCTGAAGTCGCGGCCTGTTCTTATTCTGTGGTTGTTTTCTTATCAATGGTTAAATGAAACCTTGCCCTGTAGTCGTTGGGCGAGGCATTGTATTTCTTTTTAAATTCACGGAAAAAATGTGATTGGTTGTTAAACCCGGTCTGGTAAAATATTTCAAGTACAGTAAGGTCAGATGACTGCAATAGATGTGCAGCCTGTTCAAGCCTGATACTCTTAATCATTTCGCCGGGAGTCATGCCACTCAGCGCTTTCAGCCTTCTGTAAAAATGAGCTTTGCTCATACCGAGTTGCTTTTCAATAAATGCGGCATCAAGGTCTTCCTGATCAAGATGGGCTGTTATCAGGTCAATGGTTCTTTTCAGGAATTGCTTGTCTTCTTCCTTCATACCGCTTGCCGGTATTTTATCGGCCACACCATCATGCCTGAACATTTCGTGCAGGCGATGCTGATACTCGAGTAGTTTGCGAATGCGTACAAGGAGGTGTTCGCTTCGGAAAGGCTTGGGAATATAGGCATCGGCACCGGCCTCATATCCCTCCATTTTCTGCTCGTCGGTACCCCTTGCAGACAGCATGATGAAAGGAATATGGCAGGTGGCAGGCGTATTCTTTACAATATTGCAAACCTCGAGCCCGTCCATATCCGGCATCATAATATCGCTTATGATCAGGTCGGGTACTACACGTGTCATCAGTTCTACAGCCTCTTTGCCAGTGCCTGCTTCGTAAATAATAAACTTCTCTTTAAGCAGGTCATTCAGCAGATAACGCATGGCCGGTTCATCTTCAATAATGAGGATGCTCTTACGCTGATCATTATCAAGGCTTTCCATCAGCGCCTTTTTATTGTTTTCAAGCATCAGCGGGCGTGTAATGGCATTCTGATTTATGGCCATTGCTTCAATCAGGTATGAGGGCTGTTCCGGCTTTTCCAAAACTTCATCGCGATCTTCCATAGCCGGTATAAACGAAAGAGGCATAACTACCTTAAAGTGTATCCATCCGTTTTTAACCGTAACCGTAATGTCGCCCTTCAGCATATTCACGAGTTCGCGGGTAAATGCAAGCCCGATACCGGAACTGATTTTCTGCTGCACATTATCTTTTGCAATAAAAAACTTGCTGAACAACCTGCGGGTATCTTCGGAACTGAGGGTACAGCCGGAATTGGCCACTACTAATTCCCATTGATCTTTTGCCGGCAGGCTGTGAAGCGTACAAATAATCTGCTCATTGGGTGGCGCATGTTTAAATGCATTGGACATCAGGTTGAAGAAGATCTTTTCCATTTTGTCCTTGTCCATCCAAACTTCAATAGATTCATCAGCCTCGTATTGAAAAGCAATCGACTTTTGCTCACCTATGGGTGCAAACAAGCCTGCAATATTGGAAAACAGATTAGATATATTAAGATAAGTATAGCTGTTTTTAAGGCTGCCCGATTCTGCCTTCCGAAATTCAAGTAACTGATGAACAAGGTAACTCAACCTTGATGATTGCTGATTTACAATTTGAAGAAAATGCTGATTAGCAACAGGAATTTTCGCATCATTATTGCGTGAAAAAAATCGCTCGAGTGAACCGCTGATGAGGGCAAGGGGGGTTTGCAGTTCGTGGGCAATATTGGTAAAAAAATTGAGTTGTTCGGCATGTATTTCTTCGTCCTTTTTACGGAGCATTAGTTCAAGGTCAAGTCGCTGCTTCATGAGTGCCTTATTGCGTTTGTAGCGGAAAAACGCATAAGCACCTGCACCAATCAGCAGAAAATAAACCATGAATGCAGGGATGGTAAGCCAGAAATACTGATCCACTTTCACCTCCATGGCAGCTATAGGTTCACTCCACTGCCCGCTGCCATTACTCCATTTAACCATTAAGGTATAGCTGCCGGGCGCAATACCTGTATAGGCAATTCTCCCATCGTCTCCGGTAAAGCTCCATGCTTTATCATGCCCCTCCAGCATATAAGCATATTCCACTTTCCCCTGGTTTGAAAAAGTAATTGCCTTTACTTTCAGTTCAAAAAAGTTATCCTGGGGTTTCAGCTTGTAGGCAAGGGCTATATTTTCACCTTTCCGGTGAAGGACATTCAGGCTATTCCTGTTCTGAAAAATCCCTGCCATCTGAATATCGGTAAGCAACAGGTTGGGTTGCTCATTGCTTAAGGCAATACGGGCAGGATGAAAATAGTTGAACCCATATATGCCGCCAAAAAACAAATACCCCGCCGAATTTTTCCAAACAGCATTATCGCTGAATTCATTGCTCTGAAGACCGTCTGTTTCTTTATAGTTGAATACCTGCCTTGAAGCCACATCAATACGTGCAAGGCCCTTATTGGTACTCACCCAAATATCGCCTTTATCATCCGATGTTATCGCATGCACCGTGTTGTTGGGAAGCCCTTCTGCAAGGCTCATTTTTTCAAAAACAGGCTGCTTCTTCCTAATATCCTTTTCGCTAATCCAGTTAAGACCAAAGCTTGTTCCGATCCACATTCTGTTCTTTTCATCCAGGTACAGCGAAAGGATATCATTATTGGAAATGGAACCTTCGTATCCGAAAGCCTTATGCGTAGTAAAGCGGCGTGTATTTTTATCAAATATGCTCAAACCGCCATATCTGCAGCCTACCCACACACGGCCATCGCGGCCTAGGGCAAGCGAATAAATTACATCATTTGCCGGACCAATACGGTCTGCAAAGCGGTAATTTTCAATGGAGGTAAGGGAAAGCACGCCACCCGTTGTGCGGTCTATTTTTACCCTAAACAATCCGAATGATTCTGTTCCCAGCCATACCGCCCCATCCGTATCGGTAATAATACTGTGAACCGACCGGAAGAACGGTATTTGGGAAGTGCCCTGAATGTCATCCCACCGGGTAAACTTTTTTGAGCGCTTGTCGTAAATGGTAACCCCTTCCGCATCCGAACCAATATAAATCAAATCATCCTGTCCTTCAATGATGGAATAGACACAATTATCCATCAGGTCAGAAGCAGAAATAAAATTCCTGAAATATCTTGAACTGCTGCCCGGCTTACCAAGATTTTTAATCGCTACAATCCCATCCCCTTTGGTGCCTACCCAGAGTTCATCATCCACTTCACAAAAGGCACGAACAGGGATATTCATGGAACGCCCATCCGGCAGGCGCTTAACCATGCCAAACGTATTATTACTTTCATTAATTTTTATAAGCCCATTGCCATCTGTACCTACCCACAATACATCATCGTTTTCAGCCTTTACCCTTGTTACCCGTACATTTTCCATCCGGGTATATTCAGCGCCGGGGTTTACAACCATGTTGAATGCACTATCATATCGGGCAAGACCTGTGGATGACCAGCCAAGAATATAATGACCGCGGAAAAAGGTAATGGTTCGCAAGGCTTTGGGCAGTTCTGCCACCTGGTTGAAAACAACCTGATTGTCGCTTTTAAAGAGCTTTCTGTCAGAAGTTGTATAAAAGAGTTCAGTTCTAACCGCAAAAATATCCGTAATGCCCTTCAGTTCATTGTACCTGAACTCACGAAACAGTTTGCTGTCCTTTTGCCGGAATACATCAAGCTGCCCATTGTCATACAACAACCATAATCGATTACTTTCATCAAAAAGGAACTTGGTAATTCCTGCCTGTACCGGCACATCCGATGGACAGGGCACAAACTCTTTTTTTGCATCATTATACAAGTACAATTCTTTCTGTCCGGCCGATGCTGCATAAACAATGCCCTGATTATCTATGGCCAGCAGATACCCCCGTCCAATGGCCTGCCGCGTATTGCTTTTATTGTAAAAGAAATGCCTGAATTGTCCGGTCTTTTTATCAATCTGCGAAATACCCTCAAT
>JALOMX010000118.1 GCA_025455245.1 Chitinophagaceae bacterium | reverse complement strand
GCAACAAAACTGGTAATTATTGATTTGGAAGCGGGCAGGGAGTTGTTAAGTTACCAAAGGGAAAAGGCGATAGAACAGGACATTCCATCTCCGGCCCTGGCGGCGAAGCGGCCTGAAGACATTGAACAAATCGAGCAGCTATACCTTACGGGTTTGCACCTTGAGCAGTACCGCCATGCAACTTATGTAGCTTCCGACTATTATGAAGAAGCATTGCGCAGGGATCCGAAGGATGCCCGCAACAATAATGCCCTCGGTTTATGGCTTTTACGACGTGGGCAGTTTGCAAAAGCGGAAATGGATTTTCGTAAGGCAATTGCTACGCTTACGCAGCGAAATCCCAATCCTTATGATGGCGAAGCCTATTACAATTTAGGATGGGCGCTCAAATTACAGGAGAAAGTTGATGATGCTTTTGACGCGTTTTACAAATCCGTTTGGAATGATGCTTTTCAAAACGCCGGATACCTGAACCTGGCTAGGATATCGGTGATGAAAGCCCGCTATGGGGAGGCTTATGAACTCATTGAAAAATCGTTGATCAGGAACTATCATAGCCATTCTGCAAGGCATTTAAAAGTAATCATCCTTCGCAAACTGGGCAAAGCAACAGAAGCGCTCGCGTTGATTGAGGAATCGCTGTTATTGGATCCCTTCAATTTTGGATGCCTTTATGAAAAATATTTGTTGATGGAAAGCCAGGGCTCTGCACTATCCAATGCCGTGCTTGATAAACTCAGAACGCTGACCCATAACTGGGTGCATAATTTTATTGAATACTCGCTGGATTATGCGCATGCCGGAATGTATAGTGAGGCGGCGGCGCTATTGTCTGTTTTTGACAATAAAAAAGAGAATGGCTACACATTGGTTCCTTATTACCTTGGCTGGTATGCATTAAAAAATGGGGAAAATGAACTGGCAAAATTTCACTATTCAAAAGGCGCATCACTAAGCGCCAATTTCATTTTTCCCAACAGGATTGAAGAGATACTGATACTGCAAGAAGCAGTTAAAATGAACCCGGAAGATGCAAAAGCCTGCTATTATCTGGGCAACCTCTTTTACGATAAGCGTCAATACGGGGAAGCAATTGGTTATTGGGAAAAATCAATTGAAATAGATAGTCAATTTCCGACTGCTCACCGAAATCTTGCTTTGGCCTGTTACAATAAGCAACATAATGTGGTGAAGGCATTGCAATTATTGGAAAGGGCCTTTGCATTGGATAAAACGGACGCAAGGGTGCTGATGGAGCTTGATCAATTATACAAAAGACTCAACAGGAATCACCGGGAACGACTTGAGTTTTTGGAACAGCACCTTAATTTGGTTGAAAGCAGGGATGATCTTTATCTTGAAAGGATTACCTTATATAATCAGCTTGGCGATTGTAAGAAGGCAAAAGAGCTGATTGCCACCTATCAATTTCATCCATGGGAAGGCGGTGAAGGGAAGGTGGTAAGCCAATACCTCTATTGCCATTTACAACTGGCAAGGGAGGCCATAGAAAATGAGGATTATGAAACCTCCATTAAACTGCTGGAGAAAGCAGCCTATTATCCATCCAATCTTGGTGAAGGAAAATTGACCGCTACACCCGAAAATGATATGCATTACTGGAAGGGTTTGGCGTATGAACACCTTGGTCAGCCTGAAAAAGCCGCTCAATTTTATAATTTAGCTACTCAGGGCAGCAGTGAACCTGTGCAAGCCATTTTTTATAATGATCCTCAACCTGATAAAATTTTTTACCAGGGCCTTGCGTGGACTAAATTAAACAAAAGTGAAAAAGCCGGTGCAATTTTTAAAAGGTTAATTGATTTTGGGAAACAACACCTGGATGATGATATAGAAATTGATTATTTCGCAGTATCGCTTCCCGACCTTTTGGTATTTGATGCAGACCTGAACCTGCGCAACAAAGTGCATTGTCTTTACCTGATGGCACTGGGTAATTTGGGATTAGCCTATGAAAATACAGCAGAAGCTGAACGGCTATTTGATAATATTCTTGCACTTGATATAAATCACCAGGGAGCTCTTTTCCATAAGAAAATGATCAATAATGAAGCATTACTAGCGAAATAGGCCAATTATTTCAGTGGATTAAATAAAATAAAATGAATAAAATATCTTGCAGGATTGATTTGAATAAATGCTTGATAGCCTTCTGTATAGTATTGTGTAATTCCTATTCCGCTCAGTCACAAAAGGTTTATGAGATCAATGTGGATGTTCCCGGGCAAAAAATCTATTCCGACCACTTTAACTTAGGCGGTACAAACCCAAAAGGCGAAAAGATATCCGTTAATAACTATTATATTTCTATAAATGATAAGCCGGTAATCCCCGTTACAGGAGAATTTCATTTTTCAAGGTATTCCAGTCAGTATTGGGATGAGTCCATAAAGAAAATGAAAGCAGGGGGTATAACGGTTATTCCAACCTATGTTTTCTGGAATTTGCATGAAGAGGAAGAAGGAAAATTTGTATGGACCGGTGATAAAAATTTGCGTGCCTTTATTGAGTTGTGCAAGAAAAATGACATGCAGGTAATTGTTCGGATAGGTCCATTTTGTCATGGCGAAATAAGGAATGGAGGGCTACCCGACTGGCTGCTGGGCAAGCCGCTGAATATCCGTATCAACGATCCCATGTACCTGGCGTATGTGCAAAAACTATATAACCAAATTGCCATGCAATTAAAAGGTTTTTATTACAAGGATGGAGGGCCTGTTATTGGCATTCAAATTGAAAATGAATACCAGCACAGCGCTGCACCGTGGGGGTTAACTTATCCCGGGCAACCACATGATTTTACCGCATCAGAAAGAGACCGGAATGTTACCAAGGAAGGTGTAGCTGTTTCTACTGATAAAAATCCCTATGCCGATTTAGGGAATGATCACATGAAGGCATTAAAAACAATAGCTGTAAGAGAAGGAATAATAGTTCCGATCTATACCGCTACCGGTTGGGGAAACGCTGCTATCATTCCTAATGAAGTGATACCGGTAACTTCCGCTTACGCCTACCCCTTCTGGA
Source organism: Chitinophagaceae bacterium (assembly GCA_025455245.1). Taxonomy (GTDB): domain Bacteria; phylum Bacteroidota; class Bacteroidia; order Chitinophagales; family Chitinophagaceae; genus Phnomibacter. The sequence goes on along the minus strand of JALOMX010000118.1, from coordinate 3,383 downwards.
CGCCGAAGCGGGATTATTCTCCCTTCTTCCTGTATAAAAATATGCATAAAAATCCGGACTATGCACCTGTTCGGTATAAGCCCGAAGATTATCCGGCATTTCCGGCAGAACTCGGTTCAGGAATCAGCCTCGTATATTCAAGGAGGCCCGTAGTGGTACACCAAAGCTTTGATGCAATGATTAACCGATGCCTCGGAAGCGGCGCCAATGGTGTTGGATATTATATGTATCACGGTGGTTCAACGCCAAGAGGCAAACATAACTTTATGAATGATGAAGCCTATGGCCTGACAAAAATATCGTACGAGTACCAAAGCCCCATTGGTGAATATGGCCAGGTTCGGGAAGGGTATCACCGTTTGAAACTCCTGCACTTTTTCCTGAAAGATTTTGGCGATTTGCTGGCGCCAATGACCGTTGTATTACCTGCGAATGCTTCGGATATTACCCCCGAAAACACGCATGATTTAAGGTACTCAGTAAGGGTTAAAGATGGTAGCGGATTCTTATTCCTGAATAATTTTCAGGACGATACAACCATGTTGGATCAGAACAATATTCAGCTAAATATTAAAACTGCCAAAGGCGACGTGCTGATTCCCGAAACAGGTGGTGTAAACCTGATCAGTGGCGAAAACGTAATCTTTCCATTCAATGTTGATTTGAATGGATCAAAACTATTTTATGCCACAGCCCAATTACTCATGAAGGGCGAACAGCCAAATCCATACTTTGTATTCTTTACGCCAAGGGGAATAAACGGTGAGTTTTCGTTCGCCCCCGATGCCAGAGTCGAAAATATTCGTGGAACCAATATTAACCTAAACGAAAAAAGAACATTGGTTAAATGCTCAGGAACGGAAAGTGAGTTTTCAGTAATTACGAACGGTAAAAAGACCACCGTTTTAGTCATCGGCAAGGAGCTTGCACTTAAATCTTATGTAGTTACAGTAAATGGTATGAAGAGCCTTTTCTTTTCAAGTGCTGTTGTATTGCCTAATGCAACCGGATTTGAGTGTTTAAGTGATGGCCAAAACCGTTTTGATGTGGATATATATCCCAAAACCAACATTGCTCCAAAAGCAAGTTTTGGAACTGTATCGGTAAATAAAGACAAGGGTACCTTTTCTTCATTTCGGTTTACAATGCCTTTATTTGAATTGGCCGCCAAAACCAAAGAAATCAGTAGCAGAAAGTTTTTGGTAGATTTACCAAAAGGCATTTCTTCCGGGATTAATGATATTTTTCTGAACGTAAACTATACAGGCGACACCGGAATGGATTTTATTAATGGCGAATTAGTTGCCGATCATTTTTACAATGGTATTCCCTGGCAAATCGGGCTTCGAAAATTTATTTCCACATCGGTAAAGGCGAAAGAAATGGTCTTCTATTTCAGACCCATGGAAAAGAATGCAACTTACCTGTTGGACTTACAACCTTATCCTCAATCAATTCCGGATTTTGGCAAGTCGGAATCGTATCTAAAAATACATGGTTTTTCATTTACACCACAGTATAAAACAACCATTAAATTTTAAGAATGGCTATTAATTTCTCTACAGAAGGCATCGAAACAACCGATTCTGCAAAGCATCGCTTCAATACGCCATATATTTTAGGTATCTCTTTCATTTCGGCGCTTGGCGGATATCTTTTCGGTTTCGATTTTGCGGTAATATCGGGTGCGCTTCCTTTTCTTCAGCAGCAGTTTGCACTGGATGCTTATTGGGAAGGTTTTGCAACGGGCAGCCTTGCATTAGGCGCCATTGTTGGCTGTATTGTAGCAGGGAGTGTTGCCGAAAAATATGGCCGGAAACCCGGCCTCCTTTTGGCGGCGGCAATTTTTACCTTATCATCCCTGGCCATGGCATTTGCGCCCGGCAGAGATTTTTTCATTGGCTCCCGTTTTGCAGCCGGTATTGGTGTAGGCATGGCTTCTATGCTTTCGCCTATGTATATTTCCGAAATATCACCTGCCCATTTACGGGGTCGTATGGTGGCAATCAATCAGCTTACCATCGTGTTAGGTATATTAATTACCAATCTGGTAAACTACACCTTACGAAATAATGGAGATGATGCATGGCGCTGGATGTTTGGATTAGGCGCTGTTCCTGCCGGGCTGTTTTTTTTGGGTGCACTTTTCTTACCCGAAAGCCCCCGTTGGCTAATTAAATCAGGTAAGTATGATATAGCAAAAACAATTTTGGAAAAAATTGGTGGTAAAAGTTTTGTGGCCGAATCATTCCCCAAAATTGCTGACTCTTTAAAAGGCTATACAAAAATGAGTTATAAAGCTGCATTCAGTAAAGCGGTGTTGCCTGCAGTACTTTTAGGCATTGGATTGGCTGTTTTTCAACAGTTGTGTGGCATCAATGTGGTTTTTAATTATGCGCCCAAAATATTTGAAAGTATTGGCGCTTCGCAGGATGATCAATTGCTGCAAACCGTATTTATAGGTGGAGTTAACCTGGTATTTACTTTATTGGCCATGCTGTTGGTTGATAAATTGGGAAGAAAGCCCTTAATGCTATTGGGTTCGGGCAGTTTGGCCGTGTTATATATAGTTGTTGTAAAAATGTTAGGTGCAGGCTCGCCCAATGTTGCGTGGTTTTTATTGTCCGCAATCGGGCTTTATGCCATGTCGCTTGCACCGGTAACCTGGGTACTCATCTCCGAAATTTTCCCCAACAAAGTCAGAAGTGCCGCAACAACTATTGCTGTTTTAAGCCTTTGGGCTGCGTATTTCATTTTGGTTTTTACCTTCCCTGTTTTGTTTGATAAGCTAAAAGATAACACTTTTTATATCTATTCAGCAATATGTGCATTGGGCTTTCTATTTATTCTTACTAAAGTAAGGGAAACAAAAGGTAAAACGCTGGAGGAACTGGAAGGCATTATGAATAAGCGATAAGAATTTACATTATGTAGGTATTTAATACTATGATAGAAACAAAAGCGATACATCAATATATATTGACCAATGGAACCATAGACGTTGTATTATGCAATTATGGGTGTACCATTGTTTCAGTCAACGTGCCCGATAAAACAGGAAGAAAAAGCAATGTAGTTGCAGGTTTCAGCAATCCGGAAGACTACCAAAAAGATCATCCATATTTTGGCAGCACGGTTGGGCGCTTTGCCAATAGGATAGCGAATGGAAAATTTAAAATAGAAGATAAAGAATACCAATTAACCACGAATGATCAATTCAATCATCTTCATGGAGGCATACAGGGGTTTCACAGAAAGGTATGGCAGGCAGAAGAAAACGGCGATGGTATAACTTTCACCTATCTGAGCAGGGATGGTGAAGAAGGTTTTCCCGGAAACCTGCGGGTGTCAGTTCATTTTTCGCTATCCGATGGCAATAAACT
>JALOMX010000117.1 GCA_025455245.1 Chitinophagaceae bacterium | reverse complement strand
GCGATTTTTGGACATTGCAGTATGCTTTGCCACAGGAAAGCAGAAACCACGTTAAAAAATTCATTGGAACACATTATGTTATGGAAGGTACAGGTGGCGTTACCACTGTCACTTCAAAAGAATTGGCCGCTATTCATGAAAAAGCCATAGAGGAAAACAAAAACGCTGTTAACAGGACTTTTTCTGAAACGGGTACTTTGCGCGCTAACCTTTCTCCTGAACAAATGGAAGGGACCATTGGCCAAAAAATTCAGGGAAAATACAATTCCGTTGTATTGGCCAATTCATTGAGCTTTGATATCGGAACTTTCAATAAACTCAATCCAAACTTTGATAAGCTTGTTCCTGAAGAGGAAGGATACGAACTTAGATTACCCTCTGAAAAGATGCAGCAATTCAATAGCATGCGCTATCAGATTTTACAGCAAAGCATCATGGCAAGCCTTCAAAGTGTTACAAGTACCCCCGAGGGTTTCCCTGAACCCAAGCCTGCCAAAACAACGGCATCCCAATCTGCTACCAAAAAACGTAAATGATGCTGACCTTTATTGGTTGAGGAATTTTGATACCAGTTCTGCATTACAGCAGTCTTTTATTCATTTTTCTGCAAGCCTGTTGTTCTTTGGATTTTCCATTGAATTATGAGGATTCTCCGAGTACCTTACGAATCGCTTCAGCTTTCCAGAGACATTCGTTGTATTCATTTTCCGGTTTTGCATACCATGTAATTCCACTGCCTACCTGATAGCTGAGATAACGGGAATCCGAGTTGTATAAAATACTCCTGATAACCACATTAAAATCGAAATTACCGTCGGGAGTGATGTAACCAACCGATCCTGAAAAAAGTCCCCGCCGTGATGGCTCATACTGTTCGATCAATTGCATAACACGGAGTTTGGGAGCACCGGTCATGCTGCCCATGGGAAAAGTTGCACGCAAAATTTCAGTAAAAGAAATCCCTTCACGAATAATGCCGCTAATGGTACTGATCATCTGATGCACCTGCGGATAACTGTAAACACCAAAAAGTTCTTCTACCTGTACAGTCCCCTTTTCGCAAATTTGCGACAGATCATTTCGTACAAGGTCAACCACCATAACATTTTCGCTCTGTTCTTTCGGATCTGCTCTTAATGCATCCCGTAAAGCTTCATCTTCCTGTTGATTGTTCAGTATTCTCGGGGCTGTACCTTTTATTGGCTGACTATATATTTTGTCCTTCCTGCGGGTGATAAACCGTTCGGGGCTTGCACACATAAGATACGAGGAGCCCTGCCTGTAAAAACAAGAAAAGGGATTGGGGGAATACCGTGTAAGGGCGTGATAAACAGCCAAAGGATCAACAGGAACATTTTCGGCAAAAAACTCCTGACAAAAATTTATTTCGTAACAATCCCCACGCAGAATATGATTTTGCAGCCTTTCAATAACCGATATATAGGTTTCTTTATCCATCCGCGGGTTTAATGAAATACCCTGGTATATTGCAGGTGCATCCTGATGGAAATCAAACAACTCTTTTTCCAGAATACGGACATCAAGTTGATCGTCCTGAACAATCAATTCTATACCATTGCTTTTTGGGCGGATACATATCTGTGGTACAAACAGCGTCATCAATGGGAAACCAATCGGGTCCGGCTTAGATGCGTGGAGGTTATAAAAGGCCTGATGAAGTTCGTAGCTAAGATGCCCGAAAATCCAACGACCTTTATTGGAGGCAAGAAATCTGTCAGCCTCACAAATATTTTCGCCCGGGCGATAATCGTATCGATCCAAAACACCGGCAGCAGCTAAAAATTCATGGGCATGGAGGGAGGATTCATAAGAAAGGTTATCCAAAAAACAACAACTGCCAAACCGGGCTAACCTGTTCAGCAGTTGTTGTACCTGCAGGGTGTTTTGAATACCCTCCAATAATATTGATCTGTTCAATGTAAAAACAGGTGATTAAAAATCATCATCGTCATCAAAGTCATCTCCACCATCACCAAAAAGATCGTCAAATTCATTGAGGTCTTCGTCGAACTTCACGTCTTCTTCTTCCTCATCTTTTCCACCTTTTCCTTTTTTAGTTGATTTGGGGATATCGAATTCATCGAAATCAGGATCCCAATCATCCTCTTCATCCTCTCCTTCTTCAGATTCATCCCAATCATCATCTCCATCCTCATCAGCATCATCGTCCTCATCGACATCGTCATCCTCGTCATCCTTTTTCTTTGCTGCTTTGAGGCCTAGAATACCATAGGCTTCCTCTTCATTTTCTTCTTCTAAAACAGCTACCTCTTCGGTGTTACCTTCAAAAAAGCCGATTTCCAATCCGGCCATTACCAGTTTCCCTTCTGCATTTACATGAGTTGAAGTCATGGTTTACACTATGATTATTTTGATTAATAAAATATTATTAGCTGTAAAATTTGGGAGTACGATTCAATCTTCCAAAATTTTTTTTGATTTTTTTTCTTTTTATGGATTGATAGCCTATCAAAAGAATATCCATCCATAAACAAAACTGAAAATCAATTCATTTTTACGATTTGCTCTCTGCCGGGACCATTACTTACGAAAGCAACCGGAACTCCGAGATATTCGTTGATAAACCTGATATATTCCTGCATTACACCAGGAAGTTCTTCAGGTGTTTTTGCCGTTGAAGTATCCGTATTCCATCCGGTAAACGTTTTTAATACCGGTTGAATGTCGGCCCGGGTCATTTGAAAAGGAATACGATCGGTCTCCTCCCCATTCAGGTTATAAGCAGTACACACCTGCAATGGATCGAATGTATCAAGCACATCAGCCTTTGTCATAATAAGCTTCGTAACTCCATTTATCATGGATGCAAAACGAAGGGCAACAAGGTCAAGCCATCCGCACCTTCTGGGCCGGCCCGTTGTAGCGCCAAACTCATTGCCTGCTTTTCGCAAAGCTTCGCCGGTTGTATCATGAAGTTCGGTTGGGAAAGGCCCGCTACCTACACGGGTACAATAAGCTTTGGTAACACCCAGTACGTCTTTAATCTTTTGAGGTGCCACACCAAGCCCACTGCACACACCGGCAGTTATTGTATTACTGCTGGTAACAAAAGGGAAGGTCCCGAAATCTATATCCAGCATACTGCCCTGTGCACCTTCGGCCAATACACGTTTCCCGTTCCTGATATGTTCGTTGATAAAATATTCCCCGTTCACAATGTTCAGTGAGCGTAAAAATTCAACAGCTTCAAAAAATTCCTCTTCCCAGTTACTGATGTCTTCCTGGAAATTATAATTATCCAAAAGCCTTTGATGTTTTAAACGAAGCTTAATGTAGTTGGTGGTAAAGCTTTTATCAAGCAAATCGCCTACCCGCAAGCCATTGCGCCCGGTTTTATCCATGTAAGCCGGGCCGATTCCTTTCAGGGTGCTGCCAATCTTGCTGTCGCCTTTTTGCATTTCACTGGCTTTATCAAGCGCCCTGTGGCCGGGAAGAATGAGGTGTGTCCTTTCGCTGATATACATGTTCTTCCGTACATCAGCCCCAAACCTTGCTACCGAATCGCATTCCCGTTTCAGGGTTACAGCATCTAAAACCACCCCGTTTCCTATAAGGTTTATGGTATGCGGATGAAAGACACCACTCGGAATCTGATGCAAAACAATTTTTTCGCCGCCAACATACAATGTATGCCCTGCATTGGGGCCGCCCTGAAAACGGGCGATAATATCATAATCAGGTGCAAAATAGTCAACAATTTTACCTTTCCCTTCGTCGCCCCATTGGAGGCCGAGAATAACATCGATCATTTGATTGTAAAAAATAATGAGCTGCAAAAATACAGAGGGCAGTTTGGTTAGCCCTATCAAACGAAGTATTTATTTTCCCCAAATCAGGCACTGTTTCTGCCAGCATTGATAATGCCGAAAGAGCACCTCATGACCAATTTTTCATATTTAGGTTTGGTGGGCAGTTCCATTACCTGTTCTTCCATATAACGCAGCCTGGAAATAGCGTATTGCTGAATAGTTGTGAGCGGTAAGACAATTCTCTCACGCATCAAAACGCTCATTCGTTCCACCGGATAATCCTGCATCAATTCGGAATGCTCACTAAGATTCAGCACCATTTTCCTTGTTAACTCGTACTCATTGAATATTTTTTTCCAGATATGACCGTAAACAGGATTTTCGGAAAGAAAAGCCGTGAGGGGAAAAAATGTTTTCGTCATGGCCATTTCGCAATTATCTATCAGGGTTTTAAAAAACAGTGAATTCCGGTAAAGATTTTGGACCTCCTTCCACCGGCCCGCCTCCTCCATTGCCTTCAAAGCCTTTCCAACACCATAATAGCCCGTTACATTTTGTTTGATCTGACTCCAGCTTCCTACATAAGGGATAGCCCTTAAGTCCTTTAAGGTAAGTTTGCTGCTGCTTCCGCGCTTGGCAGGTCTGCTTCCGATATTGGTTTCACCGTAAAACCTGAGTGGGCTTGTATGGCTCAGATAATCCATAAAGCCCGGGCTGTTTTTCAATTCAACATAATGTTCAAACCCAATTTGGGCCATTTCTGCCAACAGAGCTTCTTCATCTTTTTCAAGGGTTGTAAGCCTTGAAGAAAAGAGCGTATTTGACAGGCCGGCATTCATCAGTTGCTCCATATTAAACTGAGCCGCATCAATGGTGCCAAAGTTTGAACTCACCGTTTGGCCTTGTATGGTGAGCTGTATTTCACGATTTGAAATATTCTGACCAAGGCTGTTATAGAATTTATGGGTTTTCCCGCCACCACGGGAGGGCGGGCCCCCACGCCCGTCAAAGAACAACACTTCAATGTCGTAATGTCTTGATAAGGTTGTAAGTTCCTCCTTGGCCTTATAAATACTCCAGTTTGCCATCAGGTATCCCCCATCCTTGGTGCCATCACTAAATCCAAGCATAATGGTTTGCCGGTTCCCCCTTCGTTCGAGATGCTGACGATAGGCCGGCAGTTTGTACAATTGCTCCATAACAGGGCCGGCGTTGCGCAGATCACTTATGGTTTCAAACAAAGGCACTATATCTGCTTTCACATCTTCGGGCTTAAAACCGTTCAGTAAGAAAAGACCGAATACCTCCATTACATTCTGTGCTTTATTACACTGACTAATGATGTAGCGGTGGCATCCGGGTTCACCATTATACTCCTGTATTTCACGTATAGCGGAAGGAATTTTAAATGTATCAGCCTGAACCGGGTCTTCAATCACTTGCGTTTGCAGGTTTGCAGGTTTCAAATGGGCAAGGGCTTCCAATTGTTTTTCTTCATCCAAACCAAAGAAATCATCCGGCAGCAAGCCGGGCACCGTTGCAAGCTTTTTGTATAACGACTCATGCACCCCGCTATCCTGACGGACATCAAGGGATGCAAAATGCAAACCAAAAACTTCAATTTTGGAGATCAGGTTTTCAACAAGGCCCACAAATAAACTATTATGTTCACTGCGAAGTATCTTTTTGATCTCAAGCAAAGTGCCTATCAGTTCCTCTTTGGAAAGCAAGGTTCTTTTTCCGGGAATGAAAACATTCTCGTATAGCTTGGCTTCAAGGATAGAGAGTGGTTTTGTAACCCCCTTAAAGGTTAACCGTCTCCTCAATTTGCGTACATCGAGGTAGTAGCATTTCAGAATCCCTGTCCTTAGGGAATTTGCAACTTTAAGGGTTGTATCAACCGTTACAAAAGGATTACCGTCACGGTCGCCTCCGGGCCAGAAACCCATTTGTATGATAGGATTATGATGAGAGGTAGCCTCTTTCAACTGACTCTTCAGAAAACTTCGCATTCGGCCGGCAGCAGGGTAAAAAACATTTTCAAGGTACCAGATAAGACTTACTGCTTCATCATAGGGGGTTGGCTTTTCCTGCTTGAAAAAAGGTGTTTTCCCTAACTGCTGAAGGTACATATTTACCTGAGCCGTATTGTCGCTCTGAAGTGCTTTACTAAGGTCATTAATAATTCCCAACACTTCTCCGGGGTAGAATTGAGTTGGATGTGCCGTAAGCACAATGCGAACATTATAGTACTTAAGCTTTTCCGCAAGTACATGCATCAAACCCTGCTGTGTTACCTGCGCGTGCAATTGCTTTAAGGTACCGGGTCCTGACATATCATGCGTTTTGGAAAATGCCGCATCCTCAAGGGCATCAAATAAAACTACCTGCCTTTCTGCATATTGCACAAAACGAAAAAGCAAATCAAGCTTATCACTTTCGTTTGTAAAACTTGTATGATTTTTAAAGAAATCATCTATAATCTGCATAGGGCTTTGGCCCCGGGCAAAGCCTTCTTCGCAATTGCTTAAAAATAAGGCAAGGAGAATTCCGGTTTTCTCAATGCGATGAAATGGCAGACTTGTAAAAAGACTGTTATAGAGTTGGAATTTTAATCCTACTTCACTTTGAAATTGCTGAAGGGGACTTGTTTGCTGATCATTCATTTA
>JALOMX010000116.1 GCA_025455245.1 Chitinophagaceae bacterium | reverse complement strand
GTTAAAGTGCCTCCAAGATTTGCAGTTACTGCAAGATTGGTAAGGGTTGTGTACCCGTTCGTGTTTAATACATCAACAATGGTTGATGTTTCGGCATCAGAATTGTCTTTTTCACACCCGGTAAAAACAACAAGGCTGAACGCTGCAAGCAGCAAAGCGGAAATAGATTTTGACATGATTTTCATTGGATAAAATTTTTAACCTTAACCTCTGAAAATTAATAATGGTTCAACATTAATGCGGCTCTTTAACATATTTATGCCCAAAAAAATGTTAAGGAAATGAGTCATATTTTTAACAATTTTACTATGAGTAAAGAGTTGGTTTGAAATGGTGATAATCGTTAAACGGTTCTTGATTTTGGTCCTGAAGGAAAGAAAACAATAGATCCTTCCTGTAAAAAACAGACGTCAAAGCCATTTTTTTAAAATATTGTGCACTATATGGAAACTATTAATGCCGGCTTTTGACAAAAATTACCATTCAGGTTTAAGGATCGGATTAATTTTATTGATGTCTTAAAAATTTACCGCTTAATTTGTTCCTTTTAAACGACTACTTCCTCATGGCTAAATCAAACGGAATAAAAAAGACTTCGGGCAACATGAACCTTTCCCAAAAGGACGAAAAGCCTCAGAAGGAATCCCAGGCCTCCATGGTAATTACGCAACATGTTTCTGCCCATAAAAAAGCCGTCCATGAAAAAGAACCTGATGAGCATTTTGTGGCGGTTCCTTCACATCTTTTACCTTATGAACAAACTCACTTTGTAGATACTACCGGTCCGGTCTGGAATTATTCCAGATTTACACCTGAGGATCTCGCAAATTATCATCAGGGTACATTGTACAGGGCATATGAACTTTTCGGAAGTCATCCTATGAAGGTGCTTGAAAAGGAGGGGTACTATTTTGCCGTATGGGCACCCAATGCTTCCTCGGTAAGTGTGATTGGTAGTTTTAACCATTGGAAGCCCCATGCACATGAGTTAAAACCACGTCTTGATAAAAGTGGTATTTGGGAAGGTTTTATTCCCGGTATTAATAAAGGAGAGGCTTATAAATATCATATTGTAGGGTTTCAGGGAATCAGGCTTGATAAAGGCGACCCATATGCATGGTATTGGGAAAAGCGTCCCAATACAGCCTCCATAACATGGGATGTCCGGTCTTATGATTGGAAAGATGCCTCATGGATGAAAAAACGGGGAGCCTATAATTCATTGAAGTCGCCGTGGAATGTTTATGAAGTTCACCTTGCCAGCTGGATGCGGCCCGATAAAAATGATGAGGAAACCTATTATACCTATGCCGAAATGGCTGAAAGGCTTGTTCCCTATGTAAAGGAAATGGGTTTTACCCATGTTGAACTTATGCCTGTAATGGAACACCCCTACGATGGTAGCTGGGGTTATCAGGGAACAGGGTATTTTGCACCTACTTCCCGATTTGGAACCCCTGAGGATTTTATGGCATTGGTGGATGCTTTTCACAGGGCTGATATTGGTGTTATTCTCGATTGGGTACCTTCACATTTTCCCTATGATATGCATGGCCTGTATATGTTCGATGGTACACACACCTATGAATATGCAGATATGCGCAAAGGCTATCATCCCGATTGGAACAGCTATATATTCAATTATAAACGCAATGAAGTAAAGAGTTTCCTGATCAGTTCTGCGCGGTATTGGTTCGATAAATATCACATCGACGGTATACGGGTTGACGCAGTAAGCAGCATGTTGAAATTGAACTACAGCCGCAATGAAGGGCAATGGGAACCCAATGAATTTGGCGGAGATGGCAATCTCGAAGCCATTGCTTTTATTAAGGAAATGAACGAAATGGTCTTTCGCGATTTTCCCGATACACAAACCATTGCTGAGGAAGCTACAGACTGGCCGGGCGTTAGCCGTCCAACTTTTGCCGACGGGCTTGGCTTTGGCATGAAATGGATGATGGGCTGGATGCATGATACGTTGAAGTATTTTAAGAAAGATCCTATTTTCAGGCAGTTTCATCAGGATCAGTTTTCATTCAGTATGATGTATTACTATGATGAAAACTTCATGCTCCCTATCAGCCACGATGAAGTGGTGCATGGAAAAAGCCCGATGCTGTTTAAAATGCCCGGCGATGAGTGGCAAAAGTTTGCGAACCTTCGATTACTTTATACATATATGTTTACCCATCCCGGTGGTAAGTTGTTGTTTATGGGCAACGAATTTGGTGTTACCAACGAATGGAATTATAAAAGCGAACTTCAATGGGAGTTGCTTGATTATGATTGCCATAAGTTGTTGAAGGAATGTGTGAAAGACCTTCTTCACCTTACAAAAACAGAACCGGCCATGTATGAGCTCCAATTTGAACAGGGCGGATTTGAATGGATAGAACTGAACAGAAGGGCCGAATGTGTGATAGCCTATAAAAGAAAAGCAAGTAAGACCAAAGATGATATGCTTGTAGTGCTCAATTTAACCCCGGTAGTAAGGCATGACTTCCCGATTTATGTAGATGGGAAATCGAAATGGAAAGAAGTATTGAATACCGACCTGAAAAAGTATTGGGGAACCGGTGATGTTTTTAATCCTGAAGTGAAATCGAAACTTGTGGATAAAAAACAAAAGCGTTATGAATTACTTCTTCAACTTCCGGCACTCGGCGCTGTTATATTGAAGTAATGATATCAAAAGTACCTGCTTTTGCTGAAAATGAATTGGTTGATCTGCTCAAAACGGGCGGTAAGCAGGGTTTTGATTATTTGTATGAGCATTACAGTGGTGCTCTTTATTCAGTCATTTTATCCATTGTTTCCGATCGGGAATATGCAAACGATGTCTTGCAGGAAACCTTTGTGAAAATATGGAAACAAGCATCAACCTACGATGCCGGCAAGGGTAGGTTGTATACCTGGATGATTCAGATTGCGCGCAACAGCGCCCTGGACCTGGTCAGAACCAAAAAATATATGATGTCCAAACAAAACCGTGAACTGTCCGAGGCCGTATATGATCAGGAGGTGTCCGGATTAAATCCTGATTCGATTGGTTTAAGATCCGTGGTCGGAAAAATGAAGCAGGAACATAAGGAGTTAATAGAATTATCCTACTTTCAGGGTTTCACGCAGGAAGAGATATCAGATAAATTAAATTTGCCATTGGGTACGGTTAAAACAAGACTCAGGGCAGCATTGATTCAATTAAGAAAAATGTACCTACCGTAAGTGGATATTCAGGAATACATATCATCGGGAGTGGTTGAGGCTTATGTTTTGGGGCTTGCAACTGTGGAGGAGGTTCAGGAAATTGAAAACCTACGCAAGCAGCACCCTGCATTGGATGCAGCCATCACTGATTTTGAAATTTCACTTGAACAACAAGGGATGCAACAGGCTGCTGCCCCTCCGCCAAACCTTAAAGAATCAATCTGGGAGAAAATAGAATCTGCTTCTTCGGTTGAAACGTCAAAAATTACGGCAGACCCTATTGTGGAATCAAAAGTCCCCTTAGTTCCCTTGCGGTCGAAAGCATGGAATTGGGTGGCTGCAGCTGCCTTGGTTGGCTTTCTGGCAACGGGCAGTTACAGCGTTTTTCTTTACAGTAAGTATCAAAAGCTTGCCACTAATTTTGCGGCCCTTCAAAAAGAAAATACAGCAGAAAAACTCAGGTTCAACAGCCTTTATGCCGGGGTCATAAAAATGCAGGAAACCAATTTTCGAAAGGTGGTTTTACCCGGAGTAAAAGGCCATGAAAACGATCTGGTAACGGTCTATTATGATACACAAAACGGCGATGTTTACCTGCTGCCGGTAAGGCTTCCGGAAACCCCTGCCAACAGGCAGTATCAGCTGTGGGCAATTGTGGATGGCAAGCCGGTAGATGCAGGTTTGCTTAATGAAAACTGTACAACGCTGTGCAAACTGAAGAATATCAAAAACCCTCAGGCTTTTGCCATTACCTTGGAAAAACAGGGTGGAAGCGATGTGCCTACCTTGAGTGAGATGGTGGTAATGGGAGCCATCTGATTCCTCTGCACACGCGGTTTCCTCTGATTTATACAATTTTTAGGATACCAACTATTTTGTGGTACAAAGAGAAATTTATTTATACATCGTATAAATTTTTTGCTTCAACCAATCCGAATTATTAAAGGCAACGTACCTGATTCTAAACATGTAAAAAATGAAAAGAATCAAACAAACATTTGCCATTGCCTGTGGCACAATTATCTTCTTGTCGTACAGTTTTTCGGTCCAGGCACAAAAAACGGTAATGGTTGGCGGAGCTCCGATGTATCCAACCAAAAACATTGTTGAAAATGCGGTAAACAGTAAAGATCATACCACCCTGGTGGCAGCAGTGCAGGCAGCGGGCCTTGCAGAAACACTGATGGGCGTTGGTCCGTTTACCGTATTTGCGCCGGTAAACGCTGCATTTGAGCAATTACCTGCAGGAACCGTCGAAACCCTTTTGAAACCTGAAAACAAGGCAACCCTTACAGGGGTGCTTACCTATCATGTGGTGGCCGGAAAACTGACAGGCGCACAATTGATGGATATGGCAAAAAAGAACGGCGGATCCTATACCTTAACAACAGTGCAGGGCAATACTTTGAACATTTCCTTTAATGGAAAAGCCCTTTATGTTTCAGACAGTAAAGGTCAACGTGCTGACGTAACCATTGCCGATGTTTTACAAAAAAATGGGGTTATACATGTGATCAACAAAGTTCTGCTACCCTGAAAACCATGCTTTTTACCCACACTTCAAATAGCCGGGAGGATTGCTTCCGGCTGTTTCATTTTTGGTGGATATAATATTACAACTATTGAAAACATGCCGGAAAATCCAATGCCCATTTGAACTTCCAAATTTTTTTTCAATAGATAAATCCAAATACATCCAGCCATCGTACCTAACACATCTATTCCAATTCAAATACAATTCATATGCAAAAAAACATTTGGATAACCTGGCTGAAGCGAGCAGGCCTTGCCTTTCTGATAACCTTGGGCATGCTTACGGTCGTATTGGTTATTCATATTTACCAGGTCAGCAACCGGCCAAGGGGTGGGGTGGATGGCTGGCAAATGGCCAGAGTCAACTTTGAGAAGTCAGTGGATAGCACAGGCATTGTTTTATTTAGGTATGCTTTGCACCAACACAAATCAGTTTACCACAGCTTTCCAAATATGCAGGCAGGCACCCTTGCCTTCGCTTTTGATCCCACAAAAACCAAGGCTTCAGAACTCTGTAATTCTGTGGTTCAGAAAACTGGCATTCAGGCAACATTATTACGCATATCTTCAGAAGAGGCGGCCAATGCATGTCCAGTTATTGATCAACATTCCATTACATACCGAATCAGTTCCGGACTTCAAAAACTTTTCCGATAATCCATTTAATCATTTTAAAATCCAAAGATTATGAACACGTTTAAATTTTTTTTAATGCCTGCATGCTGCGCATTCTTATTGGGCCTAACATCCTGCGATAAAGACAATGATGATATGCAGGAACAAACCCTTTATGAAAAACTGGGTGGCAACCGGATGGTTTCAGACCCGCGTAATCCATCGCAAATGATTGAGCAGGGAAGGTTAGGTCTGAGAAGCGTAGTGGATAGTACCATTTTCGTTATTGCCGCAGATCCGAATCTACAGCCATACTTTGCACCTTTGCTTGCCGAGGTTACAGCCGGAAATACCACAAACCTTGCTGTACTCAGTCGTTCTCTGACCGATTTCTTTTCTGTTGCTACAGGTTCTGCTACGGCTACCTATAGTGGTATGAATATGAGGGATGCACATGACCCTGCCAGAAACCCAAGGATGGCTTTGAAGGCTGATAACAAATCGTACGATGATTTTATTGCAGCCGTGGTAAAAGGCGCTCAGCAAAACAATGTGCCTTCAGAGCTTATAGGAGAAGTCGGTGCGCTAATTGAAGCTTTACGGACAACAATTGTTCAACGATAGTAGTAAATTTTTAGGGTCATCTTTTTAAAAACATGTGGAGCTTTTCTCCGCATGTTTTTAAATCAGCAGACTTTGGATCTCTTTTGGAAAAACATGTGCCGTAAAACCCTTCAAACACTAATAAGCCCTCCCCTTATTTATTTCCTTTTTCTCAGATAATACATTATGAAAAAATTATTCTTGTCCTTCTTCATTTTCAGTATCAATGTGTTTTTCTTGGGTTGTAAAAAAGACACCAAAGAAACCAATCCTACCATTGAAGTTACTCTTGTAAATATGGGGTTTTCCGCATGGCGGGTCGTGAGTGTACAAAATAGCAGCAACTTTGGGGTACTTGATATGAACAATACACCATTTACATTTATTCGGGGAAGGCGTTATCGCATCATTAGTATGGCCAATGTAGCTGTGCACCCATTTGAGTTCAGAAATACTATGAATCTTCCGGTGCTGTCACAAAATCAAATGAATATGGGAAGTCTTGCAACTGATGAATCTATCAATTTTGTATCCGATGCCA
>JALOMX010000115.1 GCA_025455245.1 Chitinophagaceae bacterium | reverse complement strand
AACTTCCCCATCATAGCCGATGAAGACCGTACGGTGGCCAATCTGTACGACATGATTCACCCCAATGCAAGCGAAACCTTTACGGTTCGCAGCCTTTTTATTATTGGCCCCGATAAAAAAGTGAAATTGATTATTACCTATCCGGCAAGCACAGGCCGCAATTTTCATGAAGTGCTCAGGGTAATAGACAGCCTTCAATTAACTGCCAAACACAGCGTGGCCACTCCTGCCGATTGGAAAGATGGCGAAGATGTAATTGTTGTTCCCGCGGTAAGCACCGAAGATGCCATCAAAAAATTTCCCAAGGGGGTTAAAGTGGTGAAGCCTTACCTTCGTTATACGCCCATACCAGACAATAGCTGATTTTCTGATTTCTTTAAATATCACACCACCACCCACTAATAGTAGCGCCTCCAAATTGGGGGCGTTATTTTTAGTGTAATGAAAAAAAGGCTGTTTATTATCATGCAATGCACCATTTGAGCACTGTAGATTTGCATCACTTTTTAAAAATCCCGTTATGGATGCCCTCCTTCACTATCTCGCCGAACATCCCCTTCTCCTTTTGTTCCTCATTATCAGTATTGGATTTTTGCTCAGCCACATCAAGATTAAAGGTGTTGGATTTGGGGTAGCATTTGTATTGTTTACAGGAATTGGTTTGGGCGCATGGGGCAAAGATCTCTTTGATTCTCCCGAACTCGTGGAACGGATGGAAATGATTGCGCAGATCGGTTTGATGATTTTTGTTTACTGTATCGGCCTGCAGGCCGGACCTTCCTTTTTCAGGGTACTGAAACAACGGGGGCTTTATATTGCCATTTTGGGGGTTGTGGTACTATTACTTACATGGGTGGTCGCCTTGTACAGTACGCGGTTGCTCGGAATTGATGCTTTCTTTGCAACAGGGGTATTTTGCGGCGCCCTCACCAATACGCCCGCCCTTGCTGCTGCCAATGAGTTTTTGCATGGCAATCCGGAATCATTTAAACTTACCATCGGTTATAGTATTGCCTATCCCATGGGGGTGATTCTTCCCATTTTGTGGAGCCTGTATATTGCAAGACGCAGGCATATTGACCTCGATCATGAAACCAAAAGGGCTGAAAGACAAAGCGGCGCCACGGCTGAACCTCCTTCAAGCATTAATGTGGTGGCAAAAAATGCCGATATTCTGGGCAAAACCCTTGGTGAAGTGTTACCGCCGCATACCATTGCAAGCCGCCTTAAAAGATACTCCAATATTACCATACCCAATGCGCAAACAAGGATTCAGGCCGAAGATGTTTACCATATTGTAGGCACCCAAAGAAACATTGAACGGGTTAAGATCATTTTTGGAAAAGAGAGTCTGCAACCGGGTCCTGAGACTTACCGGGAAAATATTGACTTCAGAAGGATCATGCTGAGTAATCCCGAATTCGCAGGCCGGACACTTCGCGAGCTGGAACTTTATGAGGGATGGGAAGGGGTAGTGACCCGTATCAGAAGAGGTGATAATGATTTTGTACCTACTCCCGAAACCCGGCTGGAAAAAGGTGACCGGTTGAGGGTGGTGGCCCATGCGGATAAAATGGAAGCCATTACCAAACTGCTTGGTGATCGCTTTAAAAGTATTGCAGAAGCCGATTATTTTTCTTTTGCAGCGGGCATTTGCCTTGGTCTGATCATCGGTTATATACCCATTCCGCTTGGTGCCGATTTCAGTGTGAAACTTGGTATAGCCGGGGGGCCTATGGTTATGGGCCTGATTCTGGGAAATCTTGGACGTACCGGTAATATCTACTGGAGTATGCCCCTGAATACCAATCTCACCCTGCGCCAATTAGGATTGGTTTTGTTTTTTGCAGTGGTAGGTATTAAGGCCGGAGGAGGATTTGCCGAGGCCGTGGCCTCCAACGGACTTCAATTATTCGTTGCGGGTATTCTGGTAACCCTGACCGTATCCATCGGTATCCTTTTCGGTTGTATGAAAATCCTGAAAATGGACTGGGTTTCGGCAACCGGTACCCTTGGCGGTGCGCAAACACAGCCGGCCATCCTGAGCTATATTGGCGATCTGTCGCAGAGTGAAGCCCCCAATACGGCCTATGCCACCATTATGCCTGTTGCCATGCTTTTAAAAATCCTGCTAGCGCAATTACTATTGTTTGCATTGCTTTAACGGAAATCTTTATGTGTTCTGCATCAAGTCAACAGGCTATTAACAGTTGGCCAATAGCTATTCCTTTACATTTGCGGATATGATCCTTCGGTATATCTTATTTGGTTTTCTTTTTCTTGCCGGCTTTTCAGCAGGAGCTCAATCTGTAGAAGACATTATACGTGCATCCAGGGAATTTAGCCTGAAAGGTGACCTGGAAAATGCCATCCTCGTTTTGAAAAACGGATTAAATACCTATCCTGATAATAGCGAAATCCGGCAGGAACTTGCCATGTCTTATTACACCGGTAAAAAGGGCAGTCAGGCTATTGAAACCATTAAGCCCGTTATTGAAAGTGGTTCCGGGGACGAAACCGCCTATCAGGTGGCCGGAATTATTTACAAGGGTGAAAATCAAAAAAAAGAAGCTGAAAAGGTTTATAAAGAAGGCCTGAAACGCTTTCCGAAAAGCGGTATGCTTTACCATGAATACGGTTTGCTGGCCGAATCCATGGAGCCCGGGCGCGGCGAAGGATTAAAACTTTGGGAAAAAGGAATTGAGGTAAACCCGGGCTATGCCATGAACTATTACGAGGCTTGCCGTTACCTGTATGCATCCAACAATACCATATGGACCCTTCTTTACGGGGAAATATTTGTGAACCTCGATAGCTACAGCAGCAGGACAATTGAAATAAAGAATATCCTCTTCTATTTCTATAAGAAAATGTTCACCTACGGATTTGGCAATCTCAATGAAAAAAACCCCTTTGAAAAAGCGGTAGCCGAGAATTTTTCTACACTTGAAAATATGGCCAAAATGGGGCTGAATCCGGAAAGCCTGAGCGCTATCCGGACAAGGTTTATTCTGAACTGGTTCAATAATCCCATGCACGAAAAATACCCTTTCCGGTTATTTGAAAGGCATCAGCAGATGTTGCGTGATGGTCTTTTCGATGCCTATAACCAATGGCTGTTTGGCGGTGTTGCCAATATGGCCAATTTCCAAAACTGGACGCAAAGCCATTCCGAAGAGTATCAGGCTTTTACCAAATTTCAGCGTCAGCAGTTATTTGTTATTAACCAAAATCAATCTTACAGGCAATAAACAGGTTTCAGGGGCAAATGGGAATACCTTATAAGGGTTTGTTAATTTAAAACAATGTTTAAACATTAATGTTGGTTCCCTGTTATTTTTGCGATTCAAAAAAACGTCTTCTATGAAACACTTATTGATTACACTTTCTGCAGGCGCAATGATGATGGTAGCCTGCCAAACTGCACCGGAAGCTGACAATGCTGCAACTTCAGAAGAACAAGCCGCAGCGGCTGCCACCGGTGATACCCTGTCCGTAGATGTTACCGGTAGTACCATCGGATGGATCGGTACCAAAACCGGAGGTCAGCACAACGGTACTTTCCAGATCTCAAACGGATTTTTAACAGTAGCCGACGGAAACCTTACCGGGGGTGCTTTTGACATTAACGTAGCCTCTTTAAGCGTATTGGACCTTACAGGCGAAGACAAGGGAAAACTGGAAGGACACCTGAAAAGTGCCGATTTCTTCCTGGTAGATTCTTTCCCCACTGCAAGATTTGAGATTACCAATGTTGCGGCATTTGATTCTGCCACCGCTACAACCAAACTCGAAGGAGCAACACACACCATCAGCGGCAACCTTACCCTCCGCGGACAAACCAATAATGTAACTTTTCCCGCCATTGTAAAACTGGAAGGAAATAATCTGACCGCTGTTGCCGATTTCAATATAGACCGCACAAGCTGGGGACTCGTGTACAAAGGACCCAACAATCCTGCCGATTGGTTTATTGCCAAAGAAGTAAACCTGAAACTCGATGTAAAAGCAGCTTCAGGAAGTCTGTAAACAAAGGAGTAGTTTTTATATAGCCGCCTGTCCGTTTGGGCAGGCGGTATTTTTTTTATGAATCTGTTTATGTATATAATGACCTTTGCTGCTGTACTTTTGTAATAAATTACGGGATATGATGAGGCGCATGATGATGATTTTGTCGGTACTGCTGCTGGTAAATGTATTTTTTATACAGGATACAGAAGCCCAATGTTCAATCTGTACCAAAACCGCTTCACAGCTTGGGAAAAAAAGTGCGGAAGGATTGAATTCCGGAATCCTTTACCTGATGTTGCTTCCCTTTGCTATTGGCGGCTTTATTGCATGGCGCTGGTTTAAAAATGAAAAAGAATCTCAAACCGAAATGTGATACCCGGAATAACTTTACTAACTGACCCGCTTTTATGGCAATCAACCGTATTTTTTCTTTTTTTCTTTTTGGCTCCCTACTTTTTATCTCCTGTGCTGCCTTAGCCCAAAACCGGAAAACTATTAATGGCGCCGTACTCATCAAATCGGAAAACCAACCGGTCAGGATGGCAAGTATTACCAACATTACCATTGGAAAAACAACTGTTTCACGAGGTAATGGAACCTTTGAACTTGAAGCGGGTATAGGAAACATCATTGCCTTCGGAGCCAATGGCTTTTATACCGATACCCTTTCGATCACCGGTGAACAGTTTTCGTCCGGTACCATTTTACTCGTATTAAGGCCCTTGCCAAGCACCCTCACCAATGTTACGGTTGTCGGAAATTATTCCCAATATCAGATGGACAGCATTGAGCGAAGGAAAAGTTTTTTACAGGATGTAGGAAATAGTGAAATACCTGCGGTAAGTCGGGCAAATGATATGGGCTTTGGTGTTGGGATTAATCTTGACCGGTGGAGCAAGCGTGAAAAAGGCGAACGAAAAGCCCGCGATATTTTCCAGATGATGGAGGAAGATGCTTATGTAAACTTCAGATGGAATGAAGAAGTGGTGAAAAAATACACAAGCTACGAGGGTGAAGACCTTTTTGGCTTTATGGAAAGAAACCGCCCTGAATATCAATGGCTTAGAAAAAATCCTACAGAAGAAGCGCTCTTGTATTACATCAATAGTTCCCTGAAAAAAGAGAAAAGGAAAAAGTAAAATGGACTCTTTCTTTTTTTCTCCTGTACTTCTGCGATCTGTGGTAAAAATTTGATTATTCAACCTCCACAATCATTTCTATTTCCACAGCCATGCCATTCGGCAGCGCATTCATACCAACTGCACTCCGGGCATGCCGGCCTTTTTCACCAAAAACAGCAACCATCAGATCGCTGAAACCGTTCATTACTTTGGGCTGATCCTTAAAGTCATCGGTACAATGTACCATTCCCAGCACTTTTACAACTCGCTTTACCTTGCCCAAATCACCGATTGCCTGCTGCAGGGTAGCAAGCAATTGTAAACCGGTAACCTTTGCGGCTTCATAGCCCTGTTCTATGTTTAGGTCGGCGCCAAGTTTGCCTGTAATGAGTTTGCCCTCCACAGTGGTGGGCCCATGACCGGATGTATAAACAAGATTTCCCGTACGGACAAACTTTACATAATTGGCCATGGGTGTACTTGTGGGCGGCAGTTTCAGGCCCATGGAGTCAAGTTTCTCAATGGCCGTCTTTTGGCCAAAAAGCGCAGAGGAAAATAGTAATAAAATGGTAATCAAATAGTTATACATATTATGGTTTTTAATACGTTTATATGAATTGTCAGGAAAAATGGTAAGGAGAATGTAAGAGTTGAAGTCGACGCCCCCTACTTCCTTATTTCTCATTATTTATTTCTTATTCCTTATTTCAGCGACCCATATACACCATCAAAATCTGCACATCGCTCGGATTCACCCCGCTGATACGGCTTGCCTGTCCCAGCGTGCGGGGACGGATCTTCAGAAATTTCTGTCTTGCCTCATTGCTCAGCGCCTGTACCCTGCCATAGTCGAATGTATCCGGGATAACGAGATCTTCAAGCTGCGACATTTTCTGCACAAGCTCCTTCTCTTTTTCGATATACACATCGTATTTGACCTGTATTTCAGCCTGCTCAAGTGATTCATTATCATACGATTGCATCATTTGCGAAAGACGCGGAACGGCATTCACCATTTGTAGCAGGTTTACATTGGGACGCAGCAGCAGCTTGGCAGCCTTGTATTTTTCACTGATAGTTGCGGAACCGATTTCTTCAAAAAGAGGGTTGATTTCCCCGGGTTCTATGTTTTGCTCTGCAAGCAGTTTTTTAAGTTCCTCTACGTTTTTTCGCTTATGCAATACTTTTTCCATCCTTTCCTGGCTGGCCAATCCCATCCTGAAACTCCGTTCGGTCAGCCTTAGGTCGGCATTATCCTGTCGCAGCAGGGTACGGAATTCGGCACGGCTCGTAAACATACGGTATGGCTCATCGGTACCTTTGTTAATCAGGTCGTCAATCAGTACGCCGATGTAAGCTTCGCTGCGGCTGAGCGTGAAGGGCTC
>JALOMX010000114.1 GCA_025455245.1 Chitinophagaceae bacterium | reverse complement strand
CTGAAAGCCATGGCAGAAGAAAGGGCCAATAACGGATGCCGAAA
Organism: Chitinophagaceae bacterium; assembly: GCA_025455245.1. Classification (GTDB taxonomy): domain Bacteria; phylum Bacteroidota; class Bacteroidia; order Chitinophagales; family Chitinophagaceae; genus Phnomibacter. The sequence continues at coordinate 6,510 of JALOMX010000114.1, read as the reverse complement.
CATAGATACCGAAACCATTTCGACCATTACAAGTCATGGGCCGGGATATATTGACCGTGACCTCGAGAAAATCATAGGGTTACAAACCGATGAATTGCTGAAAAGGGCCATGAAGCCTTACGGTGGTGTACGTGTGGTAGAAGGTGCCGTAAAAGAAAGAGGGATGCAGGTGGCCCACAGGGTAAAAGATATTTTTGACTATACCAAAGACCACAACAGTGGTGTGTTTTCGGCTTATGACCCTGAGATTCTTTTGTTCAGAAGTAAAGGGGTTCTTACCGGTTTGCCGGACAACTATGCAAGGGGGCGCATCATAGGCGATTACCGCAGGCTTGCCTTGTATGGTGCCGACAGGTTGATCGAAGCCAAAAAGGCGGATAAACTGGCCATTGACGGCGAAATGACCGAGCATAAAATCAGGCTTCGGGAAGAAGTAACCGATCAGATTAAAGCTTTGAACGATATTAAGGTAATGGGCGCCATGTACGGACTCGACCTTTCGAGGCCGGCAAAAAATGCTCAGGAGGCCGTTCAATGGGTTTACATGGCATACCTGGCTGCCGTAAAAGAGCAGGACGGTGCAGCTATGTCGCTCGGTAATGTTTCTGCTTTTCTTGATATCTATATTCAGCGCGATTTGAATGAAGGGCTGATTACAGAAGAGGAGGCGCAGGAACTTATTGACCATTTTGTAATGAAACTGCGAATGGTCAGGCATCTCCGGCCGGGAGCATATGATGATATTTTTGCAGGCGACCCAACCTGGGTAACGGAAGCTATTGGCGGACAACTTGCCGATGGACGCACTAAAGTTACCAAAACAGCTTTCAGATTTTTACAAACGCTTTACAACCTGGGTGCTTCTCCCGAACCTAACCTCACTGTATTGTGGAGCAACAAACTTCCTCAGGGATTCAAGGATTTTTGTGCACAGGTTTCCATTGATACCTCGAGCATTCAGTACGAAAATGATGACCTGATGCTTGAGTGCAGGGGAACTGATGACTATGGGATAGCCTGTTGTGTATCGCATCAGGAAATCGGAAAACGTATTCAGTTTTTCGGGGCACGTACCAACCTGGTAAAGGCATTGCTGCTTGCATTGAATGGGGGACGTGAGGAAAATGATGGGACACAGATTTTGAAACATATTCCTCAGATGGAAGGTGACTACCTGAATTATCAGGAAGTATGGGACTATTTCAAAAAGTCAATGGATGAAATTGCAAGGGTTTATTCAAAAGCCATGAATATTATCCATTACATGCACGATAAGTATTATTACGAAAAGGCGCAACTGGCATTTGTGGATACCGATCCGGGGATTGATATTGCTTATGGAGCAGCGGGTATCAGTATCATCGCCGATTCGCTGAGTGCCATCAAATTTGCACAGGTTAAAGCCATTCGTAACGAGGCCGGCTTGACGACGGCTTTTGAAGTGGAAGGCGATTACCCCATGTATGGAAATGACGACGATCGCGTAGATGGTATTGCACAGGAAGTAACTGCATACTTTTTTAATGCGCTCAAAAGTCATCCAACTTACAAAAACGCAACGCCAACTATGAGCCTGCTTACCATTACAAGTAATGTAATGTATGGAAAAATGACAGGCGCCACTCCCGACGGACGTTTGGCAGGGGAACCCTTTGCTCCCGGCGCCAACCCAATGCACGGTCGTGATACGCATGGGGCTATTGCTTCGCTCAATTCAGTTGCCAAACTGGATTATAAATATGCGCTTGACGGCATAAGCAATACCATGAGTATGGTTCCAAAATCACTTGGAAGTACAAGGCAGGATCAGGTGGATAACCTGACTGATCTGCTGGATGGGTATTTCAGTAAAAAGGCACACCACCTGAATGTGAATGTTCTGAACCGCGAAATGCTGATGGATGCTTACGAAAACCCGGAAAAATACCCTCAACTTACCATCAGGGTTTCCGGATATGCAGTTAATTTCATCCGGTTGTCCAAAGCCCATCAAATGGAAGTGATCACACGTACATTTCATGATTGTATGTAAGCTTCTTTTCCTATAGTCTTTTTGAAAAAGGGGGTATTTTGCCTCCTTTTTTTCTGAAAAAAATTACAACCATTGAGCAAACAGAAGATAATAAAAGATACACTTAGAATTCACTCGATTGAAAGTTTCGGAACACACGACGGGCCGGGCATCAGGATGGTCGTTTTCACACAGGGCTGTCAGTTCAGGTGCCTGTATTGCGCCAATCCCGATACGTGGGACCCGAGTGGCGGGAGGGAAATTACCCTTGATGAAATTGTACAAAGGGCCATTGAAGAAAAGCCGTTTTTTGGAAAGCGCGGTGGCGTAACCATTTCCGGTGGCGAACCTACGCTTCAGCGAACCATGCTGATTAAGCTTTTTGAAATGTTTAAGGCAGAAGGCATCAATACAGCACTTGACAGTAATGGCCGTTTGCTGAACGATGAGGTAAAAACTTTACTGTCGCTTACAGATTATCTGCTGCTCGATGTAAAACACATGAATGATGACTGGCACCACCGGCTAACCGGGCTTTCAAATAAAAGTGTACTTGAAGTGGCTGCCTATCGGGAGTGTACAGGTTTGCCTATGTGGATTCGTTATGTGCTTGTACCCGGATGGAGTGATCAACCGGAATTTTTGCATGCCCTTGGTCAGCATTTTCAACATTACAAAAGCATTCAGAAGTTGGAAATTCAGCCCTATCACAGGCTAGGTGTTCATAAATGGGAGGTGCTTGGCTGGGAGTATAAACTTAACAATGTGGAACCGCCCGATGGCGAACAGATTGACAAAGCGGCGTCCATTTTCAGGCAATATTTTAATGAAGTGGTAATTAATTAATTTCTTTTTTTCGCGGCTTCCATGGAAAAAGGGCCGGCGTCCTTTTTTTATAGGCCTCAAAATCGGGATTTCCTTCATACTTTTTTTCAAGCATGGGCACACCTGAAACTTTTGCCAGTAACCAGGTAATGGTCACAGGGCTGATGATGGCCCATGCGCCATTTGGAAAGCTGGCAACCATTAGCCAGATGCCCCACCACATGCATATTTCGCCAAAATAATTGGGGTGGCGGCTGTACTTCCACAGTCCTGACTGCATGATTTGTCCGGGCTGTTTGGTTTTACTAAATCGTGCCAGCTGATAATCGCCAATAGCCTGAAAGAGAAACCCCAACAGCCATAAAGCTGCCCCAAACAAAATGGTAGCTTCATGATAGCGCCCCGGAATTAAATTACCGGGCATATCGGGCCTTAGTAGGAAGTTCATAAAATCAAACCCACTGGTAGCCGCTATCCAAATCGGCAGGCTGATTATCCATTGAAAAAAGCCCTGCAACAGAAAAACCTGCAGATAGGTTCTCCAATAAAAAGTTTTACCCCATTGCAGCCTCCAGTTTCGGTAACGGAAATCTTCCTGTCCTTTCCTGAAATTGCGCATACCGATATGAATCGTTAAGCGCAATGCCCAGAGGGTAACCAACACATAAAGAATAACATTAAAGGGTGTAAGTGGCGCGCTTAAGGCTGCATAGCAAACCAGCCAGATAAAACCAAGTCCCCATGCAATATCGGCTACATCGTTTCTTTTATACTTAAGTGCAATTACATACCAGAGGGTTGCATGGATAAAAATGATGATCGCGGCATTTTGCAAAAGGGTGCCCATTTCAGCGGAGCCATTTTACAATGAAAAAACCGGCGGTGCTTACGGTGCCTGTCAGTATGGTTCCCCAGATGATATCAATCCATACAATGGAAGAAGGCCAGCCTTTTAGTGTCGCAAGGTTGGTAAGGTCGTAGGTGGCATAGCAAAAAAAACCGAACAGGCCGCCGAGGATAATGGCCTGTTGAAGCGATTGTTTTTCAACTGCAGGTCCGATACAGAAGATGAGAATGCCAATGATATAAAGCAGGTAGAAAATGATGGCTGCGCTCCAGTTCACATTGGAGGAAAGTAACGAGCCCAACTGACGGCGGTAAAGATCTTTTGCCACGAGGCCCAGCCATATCAGGTCAATCACCATAAATACGGCAAATGTGAGCACATAGGCCAGCAGCAGGTATGTTTTAGGCAGGTTCAAAATGGGGATATTGTTTTACACGAATACCCTTGCTATTTTTCATTTTTTTACGCATCCGGCTCAATGTTTCCCTTTTCATATCAATAAAAGACGCCAGGTATTTAAGGGGTATCAATTCCAGGTATTCGGGATAATTCCTTAGCAAGTGATCATATCTTTCTATAGCCGTGGAGGTTCTGAAAATTTGCGACCGGTGTTGTTGCTCAAACATGAACACCGCAATAATTTTATCGAAAAAGTTGCGTACATCAGGGCGGGCAAGAAGCCTTTCCTTGAAGATATCTATCGGGCAGCAGCGGATGGTGGTATCGGTAATGGCCTGAAGGCTTTGCATCATTTCTTCTCCGGTATAGGCAGGGATAAAGCAGGTTACCATTTCCCCTTCAAAATAAAATTCGGTTGTGATGGAAGAGTTACCATTTGAATACAGGGCCCTGATGATACCGGACTCAACCATAAAAAAATTGGTCATCGATTCACCCTGCTTGCTCAATATGGTTTCCTTACGATAAGATTTAACGGAGCTTCCCTCAAAAAGATAGTTTTTGAAAGCATCCGGGATATTCTGATACAGTTCATGTAGAAGTTTTCTGTAAGGCATTGGTTCGCTCAGTTAGTAAGATAGTTGGAGGCTTTTTAGCAAAGTGGTTGAACGAAAATAAGGAACATTACCAAATCACTTCAAATAAATGTGCCATTTTTTAAATAAATGGGGCTTATAATCCGTTGATTTTGGTTGGTTAAGCATTATTTTGCCACAATTTTTACCTGATTTTCAAAAAAGTGAGCTTTTTGGCTGAAACTGATTTATGAAGAATATTGCTAATTATCTTACGGTTGCGAACCTTATTTTCGGATGCCTTGCTATTGTTTTTACCATGCAGGGTGGCTGGCTTTGGGTTGAGGATCCCAACCAATTGGTTGGTTATCGGGTGGAATTGCAGTCTGAGAAGTTATATCTCGCAAGCCTTTTTATCGGCCTTGCTGCCGTTGTTGATTTTTTTGATGGTTTTGTAGCCCGCATGTTGGGTGCCGATGGCGAAATGGGCAAACAACTTGACAGCCTGGCAGATGTGGTAAGTTTTGGGGTAGCACCCTCCTTAATTGTCTTCCAGTTTCTGAGGCTGAGTCTGGCAAAGGAGGAGGATGGATTGAGTTCCTCGTTTTTATGGTTGGTTCCGGCATTTGGCCTGGCAGCGGCTGCAGCATGGCGCCTGGCAAGGTTTAACATTGATAAGGAAACCCCCTCTTATTACTTTCGTGGTACCCCCGTTCCTTCCGTTGGCATTACCGTGGCATCTATGCCCCTGATTTGGTGGCAGGCCGATTCGCAGTGGGAAATTGATATTCTTACCCATAAATGGGTGCTATACGGTTGGGTTGCCATCCTTAGCTGGCTTATGGTAAGTAACCTGCCGGTTATGAGTAATAAGCCAAAGCAAAAAGGTATCCCCGGTTTTTTGCCTTATATCTGTGTAGCCGTAATCAGTTTATTGACTGCCTTGTTTTTGGGTTGGTGGGCCGTACCGGTTACCTTTGCAGCATTCGTTATTTTTTCTATTGTATTTAAAAAAAGTATTACAAAATGACCTATACAGCACATGTAATTATAATGCCCTTAAAAGAATTGCTTGATCCACAAGGTAAGGCCGTTATGGGCGGGCTTGGAAACCTTGGCTTAGGCGCCATAAAGGATGTTCGTATAGGCAAGCATATAACATTGCAGGTTGAGGCAGGTAATTCAGATGAGGCAAAGTCCATTGCTGAGGAAGCAACCAAGAAACTGCTTGCCAATCCGGTGATGGAACAGTTTGAAGTGCATATTGCTTCATAGTTATGCTTTACCTTGTTCCATCTCCCATAGGTAATCTTTCGGACTTTACTTTCCGTGCGGTTGATATACTGAAAATGGTGGATGTGATTCTTTGTGAAGATACAAGGACCACTTCCGTTTTGCTGAATCATTACGGCATTCAAAAGCCATTAAGCCCATACCATCAGCATAACGAGCATAAAGTTTTGCAGCATTTGGTTGACCAACTTGCCGCCGGTAAAACCATGGCGCTTGTAACCGATGCGGGTACACCCGGTATCAGTGATCCCGCCTTCCTTTTGGTACGCGAATGCATTCGTCAAGGGGTGGCCGTTGAGTGCCTTCCCGGTGCAACTGCATTCGTTCCGGCACTCGTCAACAGCGGGCTGCCAACCAACCGTTTTGTATTCGAAGGTTTTCCTCCTTTAAAAAAGGGCCGCCATACTTTATTTACCAGGCTCGCAGAAGAAGAGCGGACCATGGTGTTTTACGAAAGCCCGATGCGCCTTGTAAAAACCCTTGATGAAATTGCCGGCTATTTTGGCCCCGACAGAATGTGCAGTGTAAGCCGCGAGCTTTCCAAAAAATTTGAAGAGACC
>JALOMX010000113.1 GCA_025455245.1 Chitinophagaceae bacterium | reverse complement strand
GATGATACCCCGGCACTCAACATTTTTGAACTACGTGCCAAAGTGCGCCGCATGGTAAGTCAGCACAAGGTAGGCATGATCATTATTGACTACCTGCAGCTTATGAGCGGGAGCAGCGACAACCGCAACATGAACCGCGAACAGGAAATCAGCGGTATCAGCCGTGCATTGAAAGGCCTTGCAAAAGAATTGAACATACCGGTGATTGCGCTCAGTCAGTTGAGTCGTGCGGTGGAAAGCCGAAAGGAAGGAAACAAAATCCCTCAACTGAGTGATCTCCGCGAATCGGGCGCTATTGAACAGGATGCCGATATGGTTATGTTCCTGTACCGCCCCGAATACTATGAAATTACCGCCAACGAACACGGTGAAAGCAACAAAGGCGAAACCATCGTAAAAATTGCCAAACACCGTAACGGTTCGCTTGAAACCATTCAACTGAAAGCCCTTCTCCACATTCAGCGATTTGTGGACTGGGATGAAAACGACAACGATTTCGGGCAGGGACTACCCTCTAACTTTAAACCGGTAAAACCATCCACAGGAGGATCCGATGGAGGCGATGCAGCCATGTTTATTCAAAAACCATCCAAAATGAATGAGATGACTGATTTTGATGAAGGGTTTAATGAAGAGGACTTGTTTTAGAAAATCGATCTTTAAAATAGTGAAAGGGCCGCTGAATATGCGGCCCTTTTCTTTGAAAGTCTTTAGTGAAATAACAGAATAATCCAAACAGGCAAACTGTTAACCTACCTGCTCATCATTCGAACAAGATTGGCTGATTCAACAGCCTGCTTCCGGTTAAAGTCATTGGTCATTTGCCCGATATTCACGATATCAATAATGGTACCGATGAAACAAAAACCAAGTGTTAAAATGTATAAAATACCAAGGGCTATATCCCCTATGATAAAACGATGCACACCTGCTACACCCAGAAAGCCTATGGCAGCAAGTAAAATCATAGTTTGCTTGTCTTTACGCTTGGTTCGATAAAACATAATCAATTGTTCCTTTTGCCTTTCATCCAGGCCCTGCATTAGTTCGTTGAGAACGGCGAGTTCCTCAGGTTGCAGGTCAGGAATGGTCATCATCATAGATTGGTGGTTCATAGCTTTTTATTTTGGGATGTAAAAAAAATGGCTGAATAATTAAATAGAGGATAGCAATTGCTGCAGGAATGCCGAGCCAGTGGGCCCTGAATGAATCTGTAAAATTGAGATGAAGTGCATGATGAATGGCATGTCCTATTCCGCAACCCGGACAGTAGCTAAATCCAAGCATAGAGGGTATACAGAAGCTTATAGAATCTTTGCCGTCATCTAAACGAAACAATAATACCAGTGCCGTAAGCCAGATGAATGATTGTTTATACGCATTCAAAAGATTAAGAAGCCTCATCGTCCACTATTTATGGTATAAAATTACTATTTGTACGCGAAGGCATCTTAAATGATTGATAAACGGTTTATACAAAATCAAGTGCCTTGTTTATCCTTTCCATCTTTTAGCCGGCCCGCGTCTTTTAATGCTTTATGAATAAGAAATTCAAGTTGCCCGTTTACACTCCTGAACTCATCGGCGGCCCATTTCTCAATGAGATTATAAGTAGCGGAATCGAGCCGCAGCACAAAAGATTTTTTCTGCTCCTTTGGCATGTTAAACTATTCCCTTCATGATAAAATTGGATTAATACAAACTGCCTGTATTCAACACCGGCGTGGCCGAACGTTCGCTGCAAAGTACCACCATCAGGTTACTTACCATCGCAGCCTTACGCTCTTCGTCAAGCTGAACTACGTTATTCTTCGACAAAGATTCCAGGGCCATTTCTACCATACCAACGGCGCCCTCCACTATTTTGCTGCGCGCTGCAATGATGGCCGTTGCCTGTTGACGTTGCAGCATGGCGCCGGCAATTTCAGTGGCATAAGCCAGATGGCTTAAACGGGTTTCTATCACCTCAATACCTGCTATGGCAAGCCTTTCGCTCACTTCCTGTTCAAGCAGGTCACTTACCTCGGTAGAATTGCTGCGCAGCGTAATTTCTTCAGTTTCATGCTCAAAATTGTCATAAGCAAAACTGCCCGCAAGTTTACGGATAGCCGCTTCACTTTGTGTTTTCACAAACGATTGATAATTATCCACTCCAAATGCAGCTTTAAATGTGTCTTTCACCCGCCAAACCACAACTGCGCCAATCATTATGGGATTGCCATGTTTATCGTTTACTTTAATGGGCTCCGTATCCATATTGTTGGCCCTTAGCGAAATATTCTTTCTTGAATAAAAAGGATTTGTCCAAAAGAATCCGCTATCCTTTACCGTTCCGGTGTATTCCCCAAACAGGTTAAGCACGCGGCTGCTGTTTGGCTCAATAGCCATAAATCCAACTAATATAATAAAGAAGGTCAGTAATATCACCGGTCCGGCAATTTTCATCCAAAGTATGTCTTTATTAATTCCGTCCACCAGTAAGAATATACCTCCTGCAAGAAGCAAAATATCAAGGGTCAGCATTAACCAACCGCTTTTTGAATGAATTGTTTTTTCCATTTTTATTTATTTTGATATTAAATTGATATCACAAAGATATACAGCATTTCTACAATTTCAAATGATTTTTTGAAAAACTAAGTTCCGGAAATGAATGAATCAGGGAATAAACATGCCTGGCAGACATGCATTCAGAACGACTGCATGACCATTCTTTACCAGCCGCCGCCACCGCCGCCGCCGCCACCGCCACCGCTGCTTCCACCGCCACCACTTCCTCCGCCGCTGCTGCTTGGAGGTGTACTTGCCGATGCTATAGTGCTCGACAATCCTGCTGAAACACTCCGGCTGAAATCACCTGAACTGAAGCTTCTCGCAAAGCTGATGCGATCGCTTCCTGTTGAACTGTAGTATGATGGCGAATATCCTTCGCTGATAGCTTTTTGTAATACATCATCAAACTTCTCGGCCCATTCATTCTCTACCTGCAGGGCAATGGCATATGGCAGGTATTTTTCAAAAAGCTCCAGGGTTTTATGCGGAGGCGTATGATAGGCAAAAAGCTTTTGTTCCGCTGTTTCAAGGTACATTTTAAAGCCTTCAATATGATCTGCAATCTCCCTTCCCTTTTGTGTGTAGGCACTCATAATGCGTACAAAAACGGCATGTATGAAAAACAGACCGAAAATGAGCGCACCACATGCTATCAAAATAGATTGGGTATATTGAGAAAGCACATAAACCACAGCAAAGCCAAATGCAACAAATACCAATACACTTCCGCATCCGGTAAAACCATCGTTTCTTACAAATAATCCATGCCATGTATTTTTTCGTCCTCTCCTGACCCTGAAACGGCTTTCCAGAACACTTTTCAGACCATCATAACATGACTTCAGGTGTGCATTGTATTCTCCGCTTCGAATTGTCCTACCATGAAAATCGGATGGCCGGAAGCCATACAAACTGTTCAGGTGGTTGCCTGCACCCCCGGAAACACCCGACGGGTTTTTGAATGAATAAACAGCGCTTTTCCAAAAAGATTTTGGCGTATCAATATTGATGGTAAGGTATTTTTTGACAGCCATGTCAACCAACGCCGCCACAAACAAATGACTTCCATATTGCTGTTTATGGATATACCCAACATCCGGTGGGCTCAGACCTGAAGGGGGTTCAAACTGCGGGAAAATGGTACCTTTTTTGGGATCACGGCCTTTGAATAACCAGGCCGTAAAATAAAATATCGATAAAAAAGCTAATGCAATTGCCAAAAGGCCGACACCATAGTTATCCTGAAGAATTTCCTTCCAGGTTCGTGGGGGCGCCGGCACAAGTACCCCTTTTTGAACAGAGGCTGCAACCGTAAGGCCTTCCCATGGATTAAATCTTGACAAATTGTAAAAGTGAATCCTGTTGGGAGCAAGGCGATCAGACCTGCAATACCTATCTGTACTCCCCTGTACACCTGTGTAACAGGCGTCTTCAACAATCCGGCTTCCTTCCGGAAATTGAATGGTGCAGGAAACACTGTCGGCATAAAACACCCAGCCGTTACCATTTACATTCCAGTAAAGTTCATCTTTATCATCATGATGAATGATCTGTCGTGTTGTTTCGTACTCAAAAACATAAGTATGCAGACCATCGGGTATGAAAACAGATTCTTCCCCTACAAATATCCTCTGTCCGTTATTCAGATATTCTGTTTTATAACCGGCCTTTTTACCGTTGTGTGTAACCGAGAGGAGGTTAAATCCCACACTGTAATAGAAACCATTACTGTCAAGATAAATGGTTGGGAAATCCCGGACAATTCCCCTTTGTATATCATTGTTTGGATCGTAGGTTACATTGTAATCTATGTCAGGGCTCCTGTCGCCGCTGCCATTAAATACAACAATGGTTTCTTTAACCTTTACCTTACTTGAGGAATCTACATGGATATCGGAATGAAAAACAATGATCCTGTCACCATAATCTCGGGCGATCAGCATTTTCCATTGATATCCATCAGATGAAAGATATTTATCAATTATTAATTTCAGGTTGTTTTCCCACCGGGCCTTCATTCTGCCGGTGGTATTCCTCTTCAATGCTATAGAATCCCCCTCTTGAATTTTCTTAAGGTCAGGTTCATAACCAAAGTTATCTGCAACTTCATCTGCCAGTACGGAAAGCCTTGATGAAAACCTTGCGTTGATTTCCAATTCATTTATTCCACGGGCTGCCATTTTGGGATAGGCTTGCTCCCTGATGAGTTGCATTACCCTTTCTTTGGGAATGATCTTGTAAACAACATCATGTCCCGGCAACTGCGCAAAACCCGTTGCTGACAACAGCAGCAAATAGAAATAAAAAATAAAGACAGTTGTTTTCTTCATTTCAGAAAAAGTATTCCGGAGCTATTGACCGGTTTGATATGGGTATGAACCTTTCATTTGAATATTCTTAAGTGTGCCATTGCCGGTTGTTTTTATCTGCCAATACCTGTGCTGTTATAGCGGGATGGAATCCCCAATATTCATATTCAAGTGTGTGCTTCAGTTTGCGGGAGTTTCAGGAAAAAGAAACTTTTGGATTTGCCGCAGCGCCGGGTTCTTCCTGAAAGAATGGCTCTTCAGAAAAATTGAATAACCCTGCAATAAGGTTATTCGGAAAAATGGAAATTGCCTGATTATAATCGCGAACGGTCCCATTATAATATCGCCTGCTTTGATTCAGTTTCCCTTCAATATCCTTCAGGTCGGATTGCAAACTTAAAAAGTTGGAATTGGCTTTCAGGTCGGGATATTGCTCTGCAAGGGCAAAAAAATCAACCAATGCCCTGTTCAGGCCCGCACTTGCTTCCATTTGTTCGCCGGCGCTGCTTGCTGCTACAGCCCGATTACGCCATTTTACCACTTCGGTAAGTGTTTTACTTTCATGTAATGCATAACCCTTCACTGTTTCAACAAGGTTTGGAATCAGGTCTGTCCTTTGCTGAAGGAAAGTGGCTATTCCACTCCATCCTTCTTTTACCATTATCCGTAATTTGGTAAGCTTATTAAAAATAGCGACAACAAAGACACCGATCAAAACGATGGCAATACCGGCAATTAAAAGAGGACTCATGCTTTAGGAGGTTTTTAAGATTCAGGCGTAAAATAAAAAATTATAGGGAAATCTCCTGCATACTGGCAAAAAATGATGGTAATTTTGTTTAACAAACAAAACTTTGTTTCTCATGACACTTCCACTTTTCTACCACCCACAGGCTAACAAGGGGGAACAGGTTAATTTGGATGAAAGCAATACAAAGCATGCCATTCAGGTACTTCGGATGCAACCCGGCGATCACCTGCAACTTACCAACGGTGCCGGTTTGCTGTGGACGGGTTCAATAACCCAAACCGGGAAAAAACAATGTATGGTAACCATTGAACAGGAAGAATCCATCAAACGGCTTACAAACCGAAAAGTTGCTATTGCCATTTCACCTGTAAAAAATGCCGGACGGTTTGAATGGTTTCTTGAAAAAGCCACCGAACTTGGAGTAGCAGAGATTTTTCCGGTCAAATGTCATCGTACGGTAAAAGAACATTTTCGCATGGACAGGATGAATCAAATATGCATAAGCGCCATGCTGCAAAGCAGGCAAGCGTGGCTTCCTGTATTGCACAATCCTGCTACCATTGAAGACTTTTTGAACGGCCCTTCATGTCGCGCTTATCGTAACCGGTGGATTGCCCATTGCGAGCATTATGAAAAACACAATCTGTCGAAAATAATACAGCCCAATATGCCCGACAGTCTTTTACTGATAGGCCCTGAAGGGGATTTTACTACCGAAGAGATTTTTGAAGCAACCAACGACGGGTTCATTGCTGTATCATTGGGAGAAACCCGGCTGCGTACTGAAACCGCCGGCATGGTGGGTGCCGCACTGATGTGCCTTTGTTGAAATTACAAAAGCGTGAAAAGTAAAAGGTGACATGTGAAAATAAACTACCTTGAACAATTCCAAACAACGCTAAAACAATACAAACAAACCCACAACAGAAAACTGCCTGCATTTGACTGCGAAGAGTGGGCAGTTTTCAAAACAGGCTCGTTCAATCGGACTGTCCTTTGTTTTAACTGATTTTTCCGCATAGCCATATTCAGCATTTCAACAGCAAAGCTGAAAGCCATACCGAAATATATATAATTCTTTAAATGTAATTGATGTGCAGCTTCTGCATCCCATCCTTCAATAATCAAACTGAGGCCAATCATGACCAGGAAACTCAGTGCAAGCATTTTAATGGTTGGGTGCTTGTGCACAAAACCTGAGATAGCCGGTGCAAAAGAAAACATTACGATCATGGCAATAATCACGGCAGCAATCATGATTTCTACATGCTTTGCGGTACCACCGGCAGTAATGATGCTGTCGAAACTGAATACCATATCGATCAATACAATTTGACCCATGGCTTGCAAAAAGGATAATGCCGGCTTATTGTTTCCGTTGAGGGTAGGATCTTCTCCCTCCAGTTTGTGGTGGATCTCTTTTACCGATTTATAAATAAGGAACAACCCGCCAAGCAGCATCACCAGGCTTGCCAGATCAAAACCCTTGTCGGATATGGTGAACAGATATTTTCCTTTTTGTTTTAGCAACCAGCCTAAAGCAAGCAGCAATAAACTTCTCGTAATTATACCAATAACCATCCAGTAAACCCTTGCCTTGCTCCTTTTTTCATCGGGCAGGCGGTTCATTACCAGACTAACAAAAATGACATTGTCGATTCCAAGGACAACCTCCAGAATAACAAGGACAACAAAACTGATAATTGCTTCTGACGTGAACAGATGTTCCATAAGGTTTTAAAAATAGTGGGCAAAATTAAAAGACATACACTTAGGCATGAAGTCCATTCATAATATTTCTAACAATGGCCGGACCTTCATAAATAAATCCGGTCCAAACCTGAACCAATCCTGCCCCGGCCGTCATTTTTTCGGCGGCGTCACTGCCGGTAAAAACCCCACCTACTCCAATAATGGGAAGCCTTCCATTGGTTTTTTGGTGAATATGCCGGACCATATCAGTTGACATTTTCTTCACGGGAATGCCGCTTAAGCCCCCGGCACCGGCTTCTCCTGAAATTATCTTCCCCGCATCAGAAAGCATACTTCG
>JALOMX010000112.1 GCA_025455245.1 Chitinophagaceae bacterium | reverse complement strand
TATTTACTGACTATTGCTTTATGGATGGCCACAACCGCAGGGTTGGGCTGGGCCTTGTTGCCATTGGCAGGTATGCCCCTGCTTGCACGATCTTATGTGATTTGGCGGGGACCTATTTGTTGATGAAATTATTAATACCCGAAAAAAAATTTAAGGTTAGATGGCAATATCTATATGTTGATTATTTAATTTCTCTAACTTTATTTTACAAAACATTAAAACGCTTGAAAATTGCCTTGAACGCAGAAAATAATAATCCCCAAAAAATATTTGAAACCTAATCGATTGCCTAATGGCAATACAATGCTCAATTCGCCGGATAAATCTTTAAATATTATAACCCATGAATGATCTAGAAAAGTATTTTGAAAAAAATGAAAAACGGTTGATCTCCAAATGGACTCACTATTTTGATATTTATGAAAGGCATTTCAGCCGGTTCCGAAACCGGGAAATCGTGATCCTTGAAATTGGCGTTTTTCAGGGTGGAAGTCTGCAAATGTGGAAGGACTATTTTGGAGATAAGGCAAAGATTTATGGGGTAGATATCAATCCGCGTTGCAAAGAACTTGAAGAAGAGAATATTAAAATTTTCATCGGTTCTCAATCAGACAGGAAATTTTTGAGGGAGTTGAAAAAACAAATTCCTCCGATCGATATATTGATAGACGATGGAGGACATACTATGGTACAACAGATTGTTTCTTATGAGGAATTATTTGACCATGTAAAAGAAAATGGAGTCTATTTATGTGAAGATGTACATACCTCATACAGGGTAAGGCTTGGCGGAGGGCATAAACGTCGCGGCACTTTCATTGAATACAGTAAGAACTTTATCGATCAGCTCAATGCTTTTCATTCGGAACAATCATCGCTGCCGGTAAGTAATTTTACCCGAACCGCTGATTCGGTACATTTTTATGATAGTATGGTAATTGTTGAAAAGCGAAACAGGGAAATGCCCAAACAGGTATTGAAGGGTGTACCTTCCTTTCCGGAAAATATTAAAAAAAATAAGGGTATAAAAAAAATTAAAGGTAGAATGCAATACTTATTTCTATTGCGTATCAATAAAGTATTGCGTTTTTTCCGCTTGCCGGGCTTTATTTGGCGATAATACATTCTCTTCAAAAACAGGTAATTCCTTATTACTTAATTATGGATAACGTAATTACCTTAATCATCTGAATATATAGCTGTCGGCAGTATTTTGGAAGTTGGAAATGTAGTGGCAGTTTTTTTCAATTCAATTGAATTTGATTGTGCATTTACAAATGCTGATCTGTATCTGCCTATAAGCTTCCGGAGGATAAATACAGAAAAGAATTTTACAGTTCTTAGGATGATAAATTGTTTTGGGAATCAGTGGATACTATTGGCTTTATCGGATATGATTAACTCCTTAAATGCCAGGCTTTTGGTTGCACAAAGGCCCTGATTCCTTGTATACTCAAAGTGCTGCCCACGCCTGAATGCCCACGACCGCTCCAGGGAAGTCCTGCGCTTACGCGGTCGCAGCAATTAAAGTACACGGTACCGGTTCGCATCCTTTGCATGATGGCTCCTGCCCGTTGCGAATCGGATCCGTATACGGCCGCTGTCAATCCGTACACCGTATCCTGCATGAGGTCAATCGCTTCGGCATCGTCCTGCACTTTTTGTATGCCCACCACAGGCCCAAAGCTTTCTTCCATCATAATGTCCATGCTGTGGTTAACCCCGATCAGGAGGGTGATGGGAAAATAATAGCCCTTTGCAGGAAGTTCATTGCTTTTGTATAAGACCGATGCACCTTTTGCCAAAGCATCCTCAACCTGCTTTTGCAGCACTGCTACTTGCTGCGGACGACATAATGGCCCCATATCCATTCCCGGTTGCATAGGATTTCCAATTTTCATTTTACCCGCTTCGGCTTGTATGGCTTCGCAAAATGCATCATACACGTTTGCATGTACATACACACGCTCTACCGCACAGCAGCTTTGCCCGGCATTGTACATTACCCCTTCAAGTACGGCCGCTGCAACCAGTCTGATATCTGGTATATCATCCATCACATATAGCGGGTCTTTGCCGCCCAATTCCATTTGCACCGGAACCAATTTACCGGCTGTAGATTCCGCAATCTTTTTACCGGTGGCAAAGCTCCCGGTAAAAAAGTAACCATCAAGGGGCAGATCAAGCAGTGCCTGTCCTGCCTCAGCCTTGCCAACCACACATTGAAAAATATCTTTTGGTACGCCCGCTTCATGCATCATCCTTTCAATATGCAGTCCGGTAAGCGTTGCGTATTCCGAAGATTTATACAAGACTGCATTGCCGCCAATCAGCGCAGGGATAAAAACATTCACCCCCACGAGGTAAGGATAATTCCATGCAGATATATTGGCAATTACCCCAAGCGGTTCATAGGTTATTTTTTCTTTCGTCAATTCTTCCTGCGTTATCCACTCTTCAGCTAAGTATTGTTCGCTGTTGTCCAGGAAAAATTGAATGCGTGTCCTTGCTCCGTTCAATTCGTTGTACGATTGCTGCAGCGGCTTGCCTACTTCTTCGGTCAGTATGCGGGCAAGGGTGTCTTTCTGCGCTTCAAGGCTATGAAAGAATTTTTCAATGCAAGATACCCTTTCGGTAAGCGGTACGGTAACCCACGCCTGTTGTGCAGCCAAAGCCTTTTTATATATTCCCTGAATGGAATCCCGATTGTCTTCAGGTATATCTGCAATGATTTCTTCTGTAGCAGGATTAACAATGATCATAGCGCCTCACTTCTTAATGTATTTATTGAACCATTCAATATACCTTGTCAGCCTGTCGGCCTGATAGCTGGGAACCGTAATGCCGTGAAACTGCCCGGGATACACCACATATTGCGTAGGAATGCCCTGACTGCGCAATGCCTGATACATTTGTTCGCTGCCGACTGCCGGTACATTAAAATCCTTTTCACCTACCATAAACAAAGTGGGTGTTTTGATGCGGTCGGCTTTCAGCAACGGATAACCAATCTTGAGGTATGTGTCTAAGTTTTTCCAGGGCGGACCAATTTCATTGTCGTATTGCATAATGTATTGGTCAACGCCGTAGAGTGACATGGTAAAACCAACTCCTGCGCCGCTTACAGCCGCTTTAAAGCGTGTATCAGTTGCAATGAGGTAATCGGTCAATATCCCGCCATAGCTCCAGCCGCCCACACCAAGACGCGCTGAATCTGCAATGCCCTGCTTCACCAGTTCATCTACCACGGCATGTAAGTCCACCACTTCAAGGTTTCCCCAGTCGCCGCTGATGGCTTTTGTGTACGCCAATCCGCGACCGTTACTTCCACGGTAGTTTACATTCACCACCGCATATCCTGCACCTGCGAGTACCTGCGATTGCATGTTGAAGCCATAGTCATCCTGTGCTACCGGCCCGCCATGAATAATGAGTAGCAGAGGCATTGGCTTGGTTTCAGCCGAATCGGCCGGACGGTACAAAACACCATTTACTGTATTGCCATCTTTTGCTTTGGCAGTAACCCCCGAAACCTTTGCCAGCTTGATGTTTTTCATCAGGCTATCGGTATGAAATGTTAGCCTGCGCAGGCTGCTGTTTTCAAAAGCATAAACTTCGGTTGGGGTAGTGGGGTTGCTTGCAAGCACAGCCCATTTGCCACCGGCATAATTGGTTGATTGAAAAATATTGTTACCTACTTCTATTTTGGTATAAGCATTTGTTGCAGGTACAAAAAGTGCCGGATACTGCTCCCGGTCGTCGGTTACAAGGGCAATAATGCCTGTATTGTCATTTAGCCATCTGGGGCTGCCTACGCCCCGGTCAAGCGATTGTGAGAGCAATTGCGGTTCTCCTCCACTTGCGGATACCACTGTTAGGACCGGTTGATCATACATAGCATAGTTTTCGGGACTGGTGGACCGTGTATATACAATTCTTTGTCCATCCGGGCTCCACTGCGGGTTGTTGTCGCTTCCTGTCCATGTGGTCAGTTTTTTGGCAACGGATCCCGGCTTGGCGTCGATGATAAAAATGTCGGTGTTTTCATTTTTATCCGGATCCTCTGTCTGGTTACTTACAAAGGCAATTCTGGTTCCGTCTGGGCTCCAAACGGCAGCGCTGTGGTTGAAGGAACCCTTGGTTAGGGTATCTGTCTTCTTTTTTTCTATATCAAATAGATATAGATGGCTGTACAGGTTTTTATAACGGTAGCCTTGTACATCCTGCTTGATCTTATACTTATCCATCACCATGGGTTTGGCTGTCTTCACTTTTCCGCTATCCTCTGGTTCAGGGTCTGTAATCGTGAGCAATACCTTTTTTCCATCGGGCGCCCATGCATATGCAGAGATTCCGGATTTAAATGTGGTAACCCTTTTGGCTTCACCGCCTCTGCGGTCGAGCAGCCAGAGCTGACTACCTTTACCCTCTTGCCGGCTGCTTAAAAAAGAAAGGTATTTGCCATCGGGGCTCCACCGGGGAGCGCTCTCGCTTTCGGGGCTAAATGTGAGTTGCAGGGAGGTTTTGCCGTCCCAGCTTACCATCCATATATCGGTGCTGCGGTTGTCTTTAATGGAATCAACCGTGGTAAGGGTATACGCCACCCATTGCCCGTCGGGCGATACCTGAGGATCGCTTACCGAAGGCATTTTAAAGATATCAGTGGGTTTGAGCACCCTTTTTGTTTGTGCGGAAACCAATGTGGTTAATGACAACAAAAAAATAAATGTTGCACCGGCTTTTCTCATTTGTATACAGATTAAGTTTTTTCAGAATGTGCTAAAGGTATGGGGTTTGAATATTTTTTGAAAGGATTCTTTTCGCCGTTAAAGGGCCTGTTTATACAAGGCCCTGAAATCATCAAGGCTCACCGGCTTTGGATTGCTTGGGTGGCAAAAATCATTGATGGCTAATTGTGCCAATGGCTCAAGATGCTCTTCTTTTACGCCTATACCTCTCAGTCTTGTGGGAATGCCTAATTTTTCATTGAGCGACAACAGGTATGGAACAACAGTTTTATGTCCGCCACTTACACCAAGTGCATGCGCCATTTCATCAAACTGTTTTTCAAGCCCCGGCAGGTTAAAGGCCATTCCATATGGCAGGTTTACCGCATTGGCAAGCCCGTGGTGTGTATCGAGCAGACTGCTGAGCGGATGCGCAAGCGAATGCACTACTCCAAGTCCTTTCTGAAAAGCAACTGCGCCCATCAGGGAGGCAATCATCATTTTCGAGCGGCTTTCAAGATCGGGTTTATAGGTGGCATGTACAATGCTTTCGGCAATAAGCTTCATGCCTTGTAAAGCAATCCCTTCTGCCATGGGATGAAATCCTTTGGCAATAAAAGCTTCCATGTTGTGCGTAAGTGCATCCATGCCGGTGGCGGCTGTTACCTGTGGAGGTAAATCCATGGTAAGGCCGGGATCAGCAAAAACGATTTTCGCCAATAGTTTAGGTGAAAACAAAATGCGTTTGCGTTTGGTATCGTCTTCACTAATGATGGCGCTGCGACCCACTTCGCTGCCCGTGCCGCTTGTGGTCGGAATAGTGATAAAGTAGGGCACTTCTTCGGTTACATACTTATCTCCGCCTATCAGGTCGTCATAATCAAACAGGTCGCGGGTGTGATGGATACGCAACGCTACAGCGCGCGCAACATCAAGCGCCGCACCGCCGCCGATGCCAATGATGCAATCGCGTTCGGTGGCATGATATACTTCGCCGCCTTTCAGCACATCACTTTTCACCGGGTTCTTATGGATATCTTTAAACACTTCCACGCTGATGCCGCCCATTTCCAAACGGTGTGTAATCAGGTCGAAAAAAACAAGTTCGGCTACCACCGGATCGGTAACAATTAATGGTTTATTGAAGCCCAGTTGTTTTAAGTGCGGCAATAGTTCCTCCGTTGCCCCTGCACCAAAGCGGATTATTGTTGGGAAGTTGTATTGTCTTATTGTTGTGAAGTCCATGTTGTTTTGAATGATTAGTAAAAAAATGATGGATGGGAAATGAAAAACCATGTAACAATGAAAATCAAAGCGCTTATGAGGGTAAGTGCAAGACCAAATTCACGGGTATTTTTATCAAACAAAAAATATAATTGCCCCTTTGCATTATGGACTTTAAACCTGTTAATAAACAACCCTACTATAATTCCGCCCATTCCCAACATCAGGACAAAAAGCCCGGAAATAGAGGCTATTACCAATAATACTTTGGACCAACCGGGTAGAGACCTTGATTCACCGGCAGAAAATGATGCATCATCAGGTTCCTCCTCAGTTAATAAATGGTTGTTCACTCCTTTAATGTTCCTCTTTTCCAGAATAATTTCAGCGATTATTGAATTAAGCCGTCCCTGGCTCCTGGGATTTTCAACAAGTTCCAATAATTCATCGTCAGTCCTTTCATTCAACCAATGCTCCTTATCTGCATTTTCTTTTTTTAAAGCCGAATAAAGTAAACTTTCAGCTTCTTCAAAATCCTTTGGATTTAATAAAACCTCGTATTTCAACATCGAATCAATATCCCCCAGGATAGTATCATAAAAGGGTTTGGATTCATTAATAGTCACATCGATACCACCGGTACTAATGACTTCCTTCATATAGGTGGCTAATTCTTTGTCCTGAACTATATCAAAAGTAAGTTTTTGCATTATTCATTAGCAGGTTTGATTTTTCCATTTTTTGCCACCAAGGCACCAAG
>JALOMX010000111.1 GCA_025455245.1 Chitinophagaceae bacterium | reverse complement strand
TTTAATTATATTTTTTTTATATATATCCTGCTGACTTCTTTCATGGAAGCCGACAGGAAATTGCATTATGAAGTACTAAGGAAAGGCAAAGTGATTGGCTACCTTGATGCCATGAAAAAAGATAACGGATCCAAACCTGCCTCAGGGTAAAGGCATGCGGCGTATGTTCGGGTTTCTGATTGACTTCGGTATGCTCGAGCTGGTATTTGTAAATGGTTCGTACAGACATGAAATAAACAATGGCAAAACCTACGCTTGTTGCACCAAGCCATGGGATCATCACTATTTCTTCACTTAAAAAAATGCCAAGACCGGCAATAGCCACAAGCATAATGCCGAAAGAGGCGGCAAGCACATGCGTTTTGGAAAGGGTATTGAAAAGTGGTTGGTGCCTGGGTGTAAGAAAATCCATGACCGAAAGGATGCCGAGGTTTAATGCACATGCACCGAGTATATCACCTACGGCAAGATCGGGCGAAACAACGATGGTAACGGAACTGATACCTACCATTAATTCGGGAAGAGAGGTTACAGTTGCCATCAATATCAATCCGATCCATGCCTTACCGAGGCCTGTCATTTCAGCAAGCATATCACCGTACAGCGATAACTTTTTGCCGGCAAAAAGTATGACAATGGCACAGCATACAAAACCAATAATCGGTAGCAGCATATCAAAAATAGTTTTCAGGCATAAGAACCCTCCGTTCAGAAACACCTGACCTTATATACCAATATTAATCCGTGAAACTCAAAGGTATCAAATGGGAAAGGTTTTAAAAATGATACCTGTCATAGGAAGTAATGAATAAGGGTTTCGGTTTTTCGCAGTATGCTTTTTGTCATTGATTATTGAAATCCTCCTGATTACCTTTAAGAAAATTTTGACACATGAAGAAGTACCATGTTGTTTCAAGAATCGCCATTTATCTTTTGGCAATCGTATTAATGGGTCTTGGTATTTATCACTTCGTATTTCCCAGGGATGTGTTGGTATATCTTCCCCCCAACCTGCTTGGAAATATCTGGCTGCCTTATGTTGTAGGTGCTGCCTTCAGCCTTGTGGGCCTTTCCTTCCTTACCAATCAGTATGTAAAGGTTACCGGCTATTTTTTGACGGTCATGCTTTTTCTTTTTATTGTGGGCATTCATTTACCCAATTATTTGAATGCAGGCGATGAAGAAATGCGCCACCTTGCCTTGATGAATATGCTGAAGGATACTGCTATCCTTGGTTTTTCACTGCACATAGCGGCCGGGGCTCACCATCAGCACCTGCATATAGAAGAAGAGGCCGATTAAAAAACCGGAACAGGCTGATCCATCATGGTTCATTTTCCAGCTCATCGATCCGTTCTTTGAGCTGATCTATGTATTTGCCGAAAGCTACCCTTGTCATCCATTTTGCCAGCAAATAACTCAGCGGCACCAAAACAATGATGGCAATGATGAGTGCAATCAATACAGAACCTTTCGACATAAATTCTTCCACGCTTTTTCCTGAACCGACTGTTCCGCCCAACATAAATCCTCCGGAAAGGGCAAATGGGTAAACAAACAGCGCAACCCGGAGGCTCTGTTTTTGCCATTCGGAAAAGGAACTGTGGTGATTTTTCAGTTCTTCCAGTACATTGTGTTCTGCAGGGTTGGGGTTGATATTTTTATACAGATGGTATGCCTTTTGCATGGCCCATAAGTTGAATATGATAAGCAGCAACATGCATGCCTGTACCTGCCAATAGGGAAAATAATAAATAATGAGGGCATAGGCAAGTGTAATGATAACGGCATATCCCAAATGAATGGCAAGGTTTCGTTTGAGTTTCAGCAGCGGGGAATTTTCACCGGCTTTTTTAAAAGACTTACTCTTGAGTATTTGGTCAAGCATATCAGCGCCATTGCTCTCATCCTTCCATATCTGCTTCAAATCTTTCATGACAATTGCGGTTGAAGTTGGTTAATCAATTGATTCTTGATGCGGTGGAGTTTTACGGTTGCATTGTTTACCGTAATACCAATTATGTCCGCTATTTCAGGGTTGGAATACCCGTCGAGGTGCAGGGTAATCAAAGCGCGTTCTGTTTCAGGCAAGCTGCGAATGGCTTGCCGTAATAGCCGCGTGTTTTCGTTTTTGGCAGCTTCCTGTTCATCCGTTATGTGCACATCTTCCACCGATTCACGGTAATCAACCCGTTTGGCTTTGCGCTGCGAGGTGAGGATGGTATTGAGGCTGATGCGGTAAAGCCAGGTACTGAATTTGCTGTCGCCACGGAAGCCCGAATATCCCTTCCATGCCTGAAAAAGAATTTCCTGGTACAAATCTTTTCGTTCTTCCTCATCATTGGCGTACAGTCCCACGAGTTTAAGGATGATTCCTTTGTTCTCCCGGATCTGTTCCATGAAAGCAGCCTCTTTTTGCATATTCCGAAGTTGCAATGGTTTGCTGAATTATTCAGGAATAATTTAAAGTGTTTGAAATGGCATTCATTTCTGAATGTGCCGCCTGATGTTACTGATGCCGCCACCTACAAGGTAACCAATGGCAAACAGAAACAGAAAAACCCCGATTCGGATAAGTGCTTTTTTAATCATAGCTTCTGTTTTATCCAATATGTTTGACTTTGGTAAAATAAATTACACCTGAAATGAATTTTTTTTTCCGGAGGAGTGATTTAGTTGGATGTAGGGGTTACAGTTGACCGGGTAAAAAATATGATTAAGAAGCCATGAATGATTTACTTTGGAAGAGCAAATGAAAATCATCATTTCACCCGATAAATTTAAAGGCAGCCTGACCGCTTTTGAAGCATGCGAAGCCATAGAAGAGGGCATCAGGTCAATCATGGCCGAAGCAGAGATCCATTCTTTTCCTATGGCTGACGGCGGCGATGGTTTTTCCCGTGTTTTGGGATACTATCTGCAAACCCAGACCATATCCTTTTCTTCGGTTGATGCCAATGGGCGACCAATAACTGCAAAATATGGTTATATGCCCGGAAGTAAAAGCGCCGTCATCGAAGTAGCAGCTGCCAGTGGCATAGCAAAAATTTCACCGGATCGATACAGTGCCTTATATGCAAATACTTACGGTACCGGATTGCTGATAAATGATGCCATCAAAAAAGGTGCATCAACCATCATCCTTGGCCTTGGCGGCAGTGCAACCACCGATATGGGAACTGGGATTTTACATGCTTTAGGTTTCCGGTTTTTTGATTCAGGTAATAATCCAATAATACCCGGGGGCGCCATGCTGAACCACATTGAAAGGGTTGAGTATCCCCCAAACTTACCGCAGGTAAAATTTATAATGGCATGCGATGTAACGAACCCACTGTACGGTTCCAATGGGGCCGCCTTTGTGTTTGCTCCGCAAAAGGGGGCCGATGCCTCCATGGTAATTCAGCTTGATGAAGGATTAAGGCACGCAAACCGCATTTTCGGTACATATTCCGGCGGAGATTTTTCTTTAGTGCCGGGTGCGGGTGCTGCAGGCGGCATAGCTGCGGGGTTATCACATTTTTTTGATGTGGATATCCAAAGTGGCTTTGACCTTGTGTTGGAAGCAAGCAGATTGAAGGAAGTGGTGCACGGTGCGCATTGGTTGTTTACCGGCGAAGGGAGGTTTGATGCACAAAGTTTTCAGGGAAAAGTAACCGGAAGATTGATGGCTCTTTCAAAAATGTGGAAGTTGCCTGTTGTGGTTTTTTGCGGCAGTATTCAATCCATCGATATGGACAGAAAAAATTTTGACAACATATATGTTGTTCCACTGGTAAATGAAAAGGTTAACCGTGATGAAGCGATAAGCAATGCGGCTGCATATTTGACAGAAAGGGTCAAAGGATTTTTGTCAAATGTCAGGGATGCCGGGAGGAACATGTAAATAATATTCAGTTCAACTGAATGAAAAAAACTCAATTATGTCAAATGAAAATTCTTTATGCGTGAAATAAATAAATCCTTTTTTCTCCGGCTTACCTCAATTTCATATCCGTTGCTTAGAATAGCGGTCCCCCCTTCGCCCTTTACATATTCTTTTACATGCGAAAGGTTTACGAGGTATGATTTGTGCACACGCATAAATCCTGCTTCTGACAGCAGTTCTTCATATTCATGAATTGGCCTCGAAGCACAGATTACAGGCATTTGTAAGAAATGAAAGTGGGTATAACTACCGGAGGCTTCACAATAAATAATTTCATGCAGGTCCACCACGTGAAATCCCTTAACCGATGGAATACACAGTTTGGCTTTTTGTCCCTGACTGCTGCGGGTAATGTTTTGCAGCAATGTGGTAATATTATATTTTATACTATTGGCGGCAATCCTTTTAACAGCGCGGTGAACTGCATCCATTAAAAGGTCTTCGTCAACCGGCTTTACGAGGTAGTCCACTGCACTATATCTGAAAGCTTTCAGCATATAATCGCTATGTGCTGTAACAAAAATGATTTCAAAGTCAATCTGTGGTAATTCTTCGAGCAGTTCAAAACTGTTTTTTCCGGGCAATGAAATATCGAGAAATACAAGCTGTGGTTCATGCAGTGTAATTTGTTCGAAGGCGCTATCGGCGCTGGAACAGGCTGCTACTACTTTAACCTCGGGGCAATAGTCTTTCAGTAATTTGCCAATAATGTACAAACCTCCGGGTTCGTCATCAACTATGATGGCTTTGACTGTATTCATGTAGTTTATTTTTCATATATTTTCAGAATGGCCAATGTTCCGGATTCCTTGTTGTTTGAAAGGTCTGCTTTATCCATGATCTCCAGTGAGCAGTTCATCTGATATTTTTCATTCAGCACTTTTAATCTTTCCTTTATATTATCAATCCCAAATGAATTTTGATCAGGTAACCGGCCGGTGTTTTGAAGGGTGGCTTTATTTATGCCAATCCCATTGTCTTCTACTTCACAAATAATGCCATTTGGAGCCTTGAGAAATCGTATCATCAATTTCCGGTCGCCCTCTGCGGTTCGCAGGCCATGCCAGATAGCATTTTCAACCAACGGTTGTACAAGCATCGGCGCAATGTTTTCTTCATTGGCCGAAATATCATGATCTGTTTCAATGCTAAAGGTAAAATCTTTAAACCGAAGTTTTTCCATCTCAAGGTATTGTTGCAGATGATCGATACATTGCTGTATGGAAATAAAGGTTTGCCTTGAATGATACAGGCTTGTACGAAGCAGTTGGGCAAATTTGCTGAGGTACCGGCTTGCAGATTGCCGTTCTCCGTCAATGATCATTTCCTTAATGCTGTTGAGTGCATTAAAAATAAAATGCGGGTTCATTTGTGCATGAAGGCCTTTTATCTCAAGTTCCGCCAACTGCTTTTCAATATTATTTTTTTTGTGTATGTTATTTATGCGAAGCCGGTACAGGTAATACAGAAGCGCAATGGCTGTAAAGGAAATCATCAGCCAAAACCACCTTGTTTGCCAGAAGGGAGGTTTAATAATTAAATAAAGGCTTTTTATCTGTGGTACCCATGAATGATTGTTGATGAACACCATTACCTGCAGCATGTATTTGCCCGGTGGAAGCGCCGAGAGGATCAATTGCTGCTGATTGCCCGTATGCTGCCAGTTTTCGTTTCCGGTTTTTACCAGCCGGTAGGCGAATTGCTGCCGGTGTGCATCTTCAAAGTTAATGGCCACAAGTTGCAGCAATAAGGTATTTTGCCTGTGTGAAAGATTTAGGGTATCGGAAGGATGATAAATCGTTTTCATTCCTGAAACCGAAATACTTTCAATAAAAAATGAGGGCGGCAGGGAATTTTTTTGAAGAGAATCCGGGTTAAATCGTACGATGGCATTATTAAAGCCCGCGTACATATGATGATGAATACTGTCGTAATAAAAAGTATAGGCGGTAAAAGGATCACCGGGCAGGCCATCTGATACACCAAAAGATGAAATATTACGGTTATGGATGTCCATTTTGGCGATGCCGCTTTCTGTGCCCATCCAAAGATGATTTCCATGCAGGTAAATGGCTTTTATATGGTTGTCGGGAAGTCCGTTGTTTCGTGTAATCTGTTCTGTTTTATGGTGAATAGTATCATAGATCAAAAGGCCATTTTCATTTAAACCCACATACAGTTTACCATCCTTACCGAATTGTGGTTGAGTGGATTCCGGCCGTGCATTTTTATGTCTCAGAAAAGAAGCAAGCCGTTTATCGAATTGTTGAAGCCTGTAGTTGAACCTGCTGATACCATGTCCTGCAAACCAAATATTGCCTGAAGGGTCTTCTGAAATATAACGGGGTGTCAGGATGTTGAAATTGGAGGTGGAAGAGTATTTTAGGTGTTTAAATGTATGTTCAGGCAATTTGATATACAATTCATTTTCCCCGTTTGGGCAAATAAACAGGTTGTTTCTAGAATCTTTAAACATGGCTGCCACCCAGTTTTTATCATTGTTCCAGTTGGGCAATTGAACCTGCTCATGTTTATAAGTTTGTGCATGCATGCGCAACAGCGCCCCACCCACCCCTATGAGCAAACTGTCTTCGTTCAGCGCTAACACACTGTATACATGGTTGCCCATGGTGGCGTATTTTCTGAAGTCAATTTTTGCAAGGCCCTTTTTTGTTTCGCAGTCAAATACCAGCAAGCCTTCCCCGTTAGAAGCGGCAAATATTTTATCTTTTGCAAGCGCTATCATTTGAACAGGCAAATCCCTGTTAAATGAATTCATGAAAGGCTCCACATGGATATGTTCAATATGCGCATTGATTTTGTTCTGGCGGAAGGCACCCTTGTTGGTGCCAATCCACCACCGGTTTCCGGCATCAAGGAACATGGATGTACAAAGGAAATTTTTAAAATAAAGTTCAGGTTGGATCCTGAATGATTCTGTTGTTTTGTCGAATAGCATCAGGTAAAATCCCCTCTCCTTTGCGGTAATCGCAAACACACTATCGTTGATTTTGAAAAGACGTGAACGCCAGTTAAAAATTTTGGTGGCATCAAAGGGCGATCTTATCGGGTGAATCTTTTGGTTGCGGGTATCGAAGAAAGATAATTCTTTTGCATCTTCCTGCTGTACACTGAAAGATCCATCTTGAAAATGCATGAAACGTATATTGATTTCCGGCTTTTTTATTTTGCCATAAAAGGAAGAATCGTCATGGCTGATGGGTGTTAGTTTTTTTTGTGAAATCGAGTATTGATAAGCGCCATTGGTGGTGGCGAGTAAAATAATGCCCGGTTCCGGCATACAAATTCCATTGGTCCTTCCAAACGGAACTCCTGAAAACGAAGTGTTATTTTCAAAAGTGTGGTCATAGCGAAAAACGATCTTGTCCATGCTGTTGAAATGATAGAAACCTGAACTTGTCAATAGATATTTATTTCCCAGCCGATCTCCGGTCACTGCATACACGTTGTTTGCTATATATCCGTATTCGTCCTCTTTAGTGGGCACAAACAGGTTTCGCTGATGCTGTGTAACCGTGTGCAATACATGCAAACCTGAAGAGGTAATACAGGCAAGTTCTTCCTTGTTTAGCCAGGCAAGGTTTTTTATATGATCCGTTGGTAAACTGTTCAGCCCGGTATCCACATAATATTGCTTAAAGGTCTTTCCGTCAAACCGGTTTAATCCTTTATCGGTACTGATCCAAATAAAACCGAACCGATCTCCCGAAATGTCTGTTACCATTTTGGCAGAAAGCCCTTCTTGAGGGGTATATAAGGTGAAGTCTTTTTCTGCAAATGACTGCGAAAAAATATTCGTTGATGCCATAGTGCCCCAATAAAAAATACCCAACAGGCAACGGAAAAATTTATGGGTATTTACCGGCATGGAATATGAAGCAGTTAATGGTGAATTATGTTGGTGAAACCTTGCAATTATCGAAGCTTATCAGTTTACTCATCAGGTTAAAAATAAAAAATTCAAATTCAATTACAGATAAAATTTATAGTCCTTACCGGCTTTTAATTAATTCACATTCTTGAACAAAACCAATCGTGAAATCAACAACGCCTTTAAAGTGCGCAGGCCTGCCGTTGGTTAAACCTCACCACCTTAATAATTTTTCCGGAGTACCTTGGTATGACCATACAGAACATGGCAAAAGCCAGCCGGACTAGAATAAATGAGGATTCTATGCAGAGGTAAATCTAAAATTATGGGTAACACCTGAATCCTGAGTTATTGAATTAGTACAGTTGTAAAACAACCCAAACACATTATTATGAAAAGAGAATTAATAACCATTGTATCGACATTTTTTTTTGCAACATATGGTTGCATCTTACACACGCATGCCCAAACCATGTACGAAAATTTTAAGCCCATGGCTACAGCCAAAATGTACTTTGGCGACAAGCCCTTTGGCGAAAGCCACGAAGGCAGCAAGTCAGGTTTTGAATCAAGCGATTTTATCTATGGCCGCCTGGAACTCGAAGGCAGCAACCTGCTTGATGCCTTTAAAATGAAGAGTATAAAAACCAATCATTACTATCTCCGTTACCGTGTCGGTTCGTTCAAGGGCGACAAACAATTGGGCAGTTGCAACAATTGGAAATATTTGTTGCTAACAGAAGAGGATGTGAAGCGGGGATGGCTCAACTTTGATGTATTGCCCGATCCTGCATTGGCCCAAAGCGCCATATGTGGTACCGAAGAGTTTACCTCGGCACTGGCGGCGGGCCCGCTGTACCACATCATCAACCAACAGGCCTTTCCTCAGAATGACACCTACACCATTTATGTACAGCTATACCTTCCTGCATACGATGCATGGGGAAAAATGGAAGACGATGAAAAATGGCCGGTAGCCGAATCAAGCTTTGAATTCAAATTCAATACGGAAGATATTGCAACACTGACAGCGAATGCTGAAAAGGCCGGTGACCGCGTAAGTAAGAACACCTTCAAACTTTCAACCATGCCCGATTGGTTTTACAACAGTACCACGGTTACCGATCCCAAACTTACCACTGCCAATATTTCAGCTATCCTGAAGCGCGACCTTCCCAAGCGCAGCATGGAACTCATCAAATTCAATGTAGCCAAATACACGGGCAGCCTCTGGATGATTGAAAAAAATGATCTTGGCATTATCCCCGTTGGCACGTGACAGGATGAGCTGGTTGGGAATAGTGATCACCATCCACTGCCCCAGAGCATCGAGCTGCTCCGCAGTAAACGGATCTGGACGCAGAGGGAACCACTCATCAGGTGGTTCCGGAAGTGTCCGTGGCCGT
>JALOMX010000110.1 GCA_025455245.1 Chitinophagaceae bacterium | reverse complement strand
GCTCCTTTCAAATCGATAGATGTTTTATCGAAAAAAATACTGCTGCTTCCTATGCCTGCTCCAATGCCCACACTCCACCGGGGGTCGGTTTTAAAAGGCATGTCAAGCATTAGATACATGTTTAAAAAACGACCCATGCCCGAGGTGTTAATACTGTCCGGAACACTTACCCAACCATCATAGCCAAATTGAAACATAAAGTGGTCGTTGGCCCTGTCGCCAATGGAAATCTTACTCCAATCAGTCTTCTTTGTCTTTTTGGTGGTTTTGGTTGTATCCTGAGCCTGAACAAAACTAGCAGCGAATATTATTAAGCCAAGGGCTAAAAAACACTTTTTCATAGTTTACTAAAAGTGCGCTAAGGTAATGGGATGGGCCGAAACATAGCATTTTTGGCTGCACAGGCCCCATATTTACACAAATAATTAAGAAAGAATTATCCGTTGGAGGTGCTTTGATGTGATTTTCCTGATACGAAAATCGCTCAGATAAACCACGGGCATTTAACGATAAATGGGCATTTTTTCTTCCTGAAGGCTATTTTTCCCCGGGATGGTTATTCAATTCGCAAAGATCTCCCGGCATTTTCAGGCAGCCGGTTCACGGCAGGGGTGCCAGGTTAATCTCATTGAAAATGCAGCTACCGGTCGAACCATTTCTTGAAATCCGGCGCCTTTGCCCTTCCTACGCTTGTTTCAAGTTTAATAGGTTCCTTAAGTGTTACCGTAAGGGTTGCATTATCGAGCGGCTTGACCGACTTGATGGCATCTATGTGAAAAATGGTTTGACGGTTAGCACGATAATATTTATCGGGATCAAGCAGATTTTCAACCTCTTCAAGGGTGGTGAAGTCGAGTATATACTTTTCGCCGGAAAAAGTGATCAGATAATTGAGGTTTTCACGGATAAATACAGCAATGTCTTTTGTATCAACGGGTACCCATTGACGTTTGGATTGCACAATAAACCTTTCCTTATACTTTGGAATGGGTTGCGAACCGGCAATGGCCTTTACCAGCGTTGCAATATCCTGCGGCCAGGGCAGTCTGCTCTCTATTATAACCCTGCATTTGTCAATGGCAAGCTTCAGTTCTTCCATATCCACCGGCTTCAGCAAATAATCGGTCCCATTCACCTTAAAGGCCTGTATGGCATATTCATCATAGGCAGTACAAAATATGACCGGACAGTTTATTTCAAATCGTTTAAATAATTCAAAACTGACACCATCGCCCAATTGTATATCCATAAAAAACAAATCCGGCTGCGGATGCTCAGCAAGCCATTCTGCTGCCGTTTCAAGGCTGTCAACATGCTTTAGTATGTCTACATCCGGAGCCACCATAGCTATTTTATGCATCAGCTCACGCGCTATCAGGCTTTCGTCTTCAACAATTACAGCTTTCATATATTCTTCATTTTTTATTTATTGTTTAGTGCTTTTTATTGCACAGGTCCCGCAATCAGTTCACCATTTCCCACCACCTTCTGCATACTGACTACTGCCCTTTTGCTACAACAAAGGAACCTTCACCACAAAACTTGTTTCAGTTTCTTCCACTATCAATGGTCTGTGCGACAAATAGCTATACAGGTCCTTCATGCTGTTAAGCCCTGTTTTGTTGCTAGTTTCCACAAATGATTTCCGTTGCAGATTGTTCTTCACAAACAGGTAATCATCCTCCGCATAAAAATCAATGATCAGGGGTTTTTGCTTACTTGTTGTATTGTGTTTTATTGCATTTTCTACAAGGTTTTGCAGTGTTACCGGAGCTATTTTCTTGTATAGATGCTCCTCATCCACCTGCATGTTTACCTGAAGCCCGCTTTCGAAGCGTGTCTTTTGCAATTCAATATAATTTGAAACAAAACCTAGTTCCTCTTTCAAGGTCACCGTTTCACTGTCCCTGTTCTTAAGTATGTACCTGTAAATCCGGCTCATTTTCTCCAGAAAATCCCCTGCCATTTGCTGATCGAGCCTGATGAGGCTGCTGAGCGATGTAAGGGAGTTGAACAGGAAATGTGGATTGAGGTGCTGTTTCAGATTTTCATACATTACCATTGCCTTTTCCTTTTCAAGCTGTTGTGTACGTGATTGTAAAACAATCAATCGCTCTTTCTGCCTTATCCTGTAGCGGTAAATGATATACAACAAACCTGCGATGGTCAACAAACTTATCATCCTGAACCAAAGGGTATTATAAAAAATGGTTTTTACATGTATCAATACTTTATGCTCCGGCACGTTCCAGTCATTGGAATTGTTGCTTGCCTTAAACAATAATGTATAACGTCCTCCCGGAACATTGGTATAATTAATTTCATTTTTTTGTGTGTAGAGCCATTCATCATCAAAGCCTTCAAGTTTGTAGGCAAACCAGGTTTGGGCAGGATTATCGTAATTGGGAGAAGCGAAAGAAAAACGGAAAGCATTTTCATCGTGACGAAACCTGAAAGCTTTTATATCGCTGATTTCTCCCTCTGTCCTGAATGGTTTGTTCTGCACAAATACTTCACTCAGGTAAACGGGTATTTTGCCTGCCGGAGGCTTGTAATGCATAGGATTGAAACGGATGTAACCGGAATTGCCCGGAAAAATAAAATCACCATTCCGGGTTACAAGGCTTCTGTATTCAGGAAAACCGTCTGTGGGCAATCCATTGTCAATACCAAATGAAATGAAAACCGTTCTTGTTGAATCAAGCATGTTCAAACCACGTGTGGTGGCAATCCAGAGACGGTTGATACTGTCTACAGCCAAAGCGGAAGCAGCGTTTCCCAACAGGCCATTGCTCAAATTAAACGATTGGTATTTCTCCTGTTCTATGGTGATGCCGGTAATGCCGTTGTTTGTAGAAACCCATATAACCCCACGATGGTCTTCACATATATCGAATACCAGGTTGCCGATGATGGTTTTGTTTTTGGGGAGGCTTGTATTCCATATTCTTGTTTTTCCATTGCGTGGATCAAAAAAACCAAGGCCGGCTCCATTGAAACCCAGCCAGTATCTTCCTTTCGAATCTTCATACACGATTCTGCCTCCCAATCCGGAAAAAACCTTCATCTGCGGATGATTCCCTATACCCTTAAAAATGCGGGTTTGTTTATCAAACAAATATAGTCCGTCGAAGTCCCTTGTGGCAAACCATATATTTCCCTTTCTGTCTTTTGAAATACCAAAATAAAAACCGTAAGGCAACAAATCCCGCGGGATGAATTCCATGGTTCCATTAAGTTTATTGAACTTATTGACTCCCGAACCTGTGGCAATCCAAACATTGCCATCATCATCAGCCAATGTTCCCCTGATGGAGTTATAATAAATCTGCCTTGGCTTTCCGGGTGAATTTTTCCAAACCCGGTATTTGCCGGTCTTCGGGTCAAAACAGGAAACGCCATCCATAGTACCCATCCACAGTTTGCCATCGTTGTCTTCCGTAAGCGCCCTTGTTTCACGCCGGTTTTTATATTCAAGGCTATCGGCAAAAGGCATAATCACCTCAAAAAACTGTTTTTTAGGATTGAAATAATTAATCCCTGTATTTCCCCCAAGCCAAATTAATCCGTCGCGGTCGACAAAGGCTTCCCGAAAGAGGTTTCCGATGGGGCTACCCTGCACCCCCGGACGATATTTCAATCCAATCAGATGGTCTGCTTCAGCATTATATTGAAGCAGGCCATCCATGGTAGTAGCCACCCATAACACCCCTTGCTTATCAGTGAAAACATGATTGATATTGTTGGTGAGGGTAGTAACATCGGTTGATAGAAAATGATCATATATTGTAAATGAACCATCGTTGGTACGCCTTGCCAACTGAATCCTGCTTTGGGTTCCAAGCCAAAGATTACCACGAGCATCCACTGCGACCGATGTAATGGCAAGGCCCTCCATAGGTCCCGTTTTCATTACTGAAACTGTGTTTGCCGCCGTGTCGTATTCAAGCAGGTTTCTACGGGTGGCAATCAACAGTTTACCTTGAAACCATGTGCCTTCATAAGCCCTGAAAGATAGCAGTTGACGATCCCCGGCATTGCGTGCTATATCTTTCAGGTAGGTGGCACTTTCAGATTCTGTGTCAAAAATTACAGGGCCTGCATCGGTAAATAAAAATATCTTCTTTCCCGGCAATGCCATCATGGAATTGATCCTTAGGTTGCTGAATACCTTTATTTCCCGGAAGTTCTGTTTGGAAAAATCAAACTCCTGTAATCCGGTTTCATAACCAAGCCAAAACCGGCCTTCTTCATCACTGACCATCGATTCCACAAAGCTTCCCAACGGTGAGGTGGAGTCGCCGGGCACATGTGTAAATAACCGCATCAAATGGCCATTATAACGGTTGATGCCCCCTAGGCTTGCAAACCACATAAACCCATACTTATCCTGCCCAATGGCATTGATGGTTCCGTCTATCAATCCGTCAGCAACGGTTATCTGTCTGAAATGAAGCCGTTGCAGTTGTGCATGCAACCCAACAGACGGGTGCATTAAACACCAAAGCCAAACAGCTATGTAAACTTTCATTTTCATCCGGTTGGGAAAATTAAGGCATGACATATGGTTTGCCAAAACAGAATATACCGGCAAGTTGTAAATCTGAAATGAACGGTAGTAAAACAAAAACGAATGGTTTAATCTGAAAACGAACCCTTATTGTTTTGATGCAGGAGTGGATGTTTGTCCTTCAGCTTTTATGAAGGGGCTTCCATTTCAACATGAAATTCAGCATAAGCCAAATTACTGGTTATCCCTGATTTGAGGCCAATTGAACTATGTAAATACCCATATATGGATATGGACGAAAGCAGCGTGGTGGTCTTGCATTGGCGTGTAAAAGTCAGACAACACCCCGGGTCATTGGACCCTTTTACACTCAGGCGTAAAAAATATCCGCTTCATCGTAATAAATAGCTGCTTCAATATCCTGCTCTTTGGTTATATCTTCAATTTATAAGTTATTTGGTAGGTATGCGTCAGATGGTAGTTTTTCTTCTCATGTGGAGTTTGCTTTGCACGACTTTGTATGCACAACAACCTTCATACAATTTCCGGAAGCTTGGACTTCCCGAAGGGCTGCACGATGTAACCACGCGCTGTATTGGGCAGGACCGTATGGGATATATTTGGGTGGGAACCGTTGGCGCACTTAACCGGTTTGATGGAAAAAATGTAGCCCATTTTACCTATGTTGTTCACGACACCACATCCTGCTACAACAGTCAGCCGCGCACCATACACAGCGATGCGCACGGAAGGTTTTGGATAGGCTACGAAACGGGACTGGTAGAATTTGATTTCGACAAAGCCAATTTCAAACGGATAAAGGCTTTGGAAGGAATGTATATTAATGCCATTGCTAGCACCACGGAGGGTATTTTATTCCTGGCAACCCGTCAGGGTCTGATAAAATACGATTCGAAAACCAATACCATTTTACCGCTTGAAAAAAGATCAAAAACAGGTTCTTCAATTTTAAACCATGGCATGTTTGACCTGGTTCTGCGAAATCAAAAATTATTCATTGCCGGTAGTCGAGGCGTGGTGGTATATCACCTTAAAGCCGATACGGCACATGCGGTTAATGTGTCGCCTTTAAACAATCAGGCGGTTTATTCCCTGGCTTTGGATAACCTGGATAACATTTGGGCAGGTTCGGTTGACCGGATTAAACTGGCAAAACTAAGTAATGACCTTAAGCAATGGACGGTTTATGACCACCTGCTTACATCGCAGATAACAGGGCAGCCTCCTGTGGTTGCCGATATCCTGATTGACCGGTCCAATAAGGTTTGGATAGCCACCGGCACCGACGGGTTGATGGAGTTCCATCCGGATGTGCTTTCTGTAAAACAATTCATTCATCATCCTGATATTCCGTCAAGTCCTTCAGGCAACGATTATCGAAGCCTGTTTCAGGATAAGGACCATAATATTTGGTTGGGCTGTGATTTTTGGGGTGTCAATTTTTTCGACCCGGGAAAAAGTTTGTTCGAAACGATTACTCCGCATCCTGACAAGCTGCACCAACGGCAACGTGGGGTTGGCAGGGGGGCTGCACAGGATAAAAATGGCTTGCTATGGATGGGGAACCACGACGGGGTAAGTTGCTACAATCCGGTAACCCGTACTTATAGAGAATGGACAAACAAAGAAGACGGGAAAAGAATAATTTATGACAACCAAGTGCGCACCCTGCTGTGCGACCGGGAAAACAATATATGGATAGGAACCGGCTCCGGGGTAAATCGTTATAATGCAGAAACCGGGGAAATGGAATTTATTTCTCCTGAACATTTACCCAACAGCTTCTACAATTCCATCAATATGGACCGCGAGGGAAAGAT
The DNA here is from genome assembly GCA_025455245.1 of Chitinophagaceae bacterium. Lineage (GTDB taxonomy): Bacteria > Bacteroidota > Bacteroidia > Chitinophagales > Chitinophagaceae > Phnomibacter. The sequence continues at coordinate 369 of JALOMX010000110.1, read as the reverse complement.
CTGGTTTTGCACCAACGATTCTGCTACGCTGTATTGGTACGACCCTCTAACAAAAACATATGACAACATTTGCCATCATCCGCAACTAAAAGTCTTTTGCAACCTTACCCCTACTTCTTATGTGCTGGAAGACAGCAAAGGCCGCGTTTGGATTTCACTATCGAGGCATGGCATAGGGATGTGGAACAAACGCACAGGAGAAATAAGGCAATACAAAATACCGATGGATGGTAAACCCGGTATTCCGGGCAACCAGGTAGTCGATATTAAAGAAGATCATAATGGAATAATCTGGACAAGCTCCTTCAATGGCGTTTGCGGCCTTGACCCTGAAAAGGATAGCTTCATTGTATTTGATGTAAACAACGG
>JALOMX010000109.1 GCA_025455245.1 Chitinophagaceae bacterium | reverse complement strand
CATATATCCTCACGTGGCGGGTGGCCGGTAAGCGGAGGGAGCTACACTATTGAAAACAAGAAAGCCACTAAGGTAGAGGTAGGTGGCAAGCCTATTGATCCCGAAAAAAAATATACCGTGGCGGTGAGTGATTATGTGGCAAATGGCGGAGACCAAAGTAATGTTTTGAAAAATTTGCCACAGGAAAATATAGGGTATTTACAGAGGGATGCCATAATAGAGTATGTTCAAAAGCACAAAACGATAGGAATGCCCGAGGGGACAAGGGTAACGAAGGTAAATGATTAAACAAAAGGGAATGGACAGGAGGGGATTTTTAAAAAATACAACATTGGCAACAGGTTCGTTGCTTGCATCGGGAGCCGGTATGGAAGCTTTTTCGGCAAAACCGCCAACCCGGCTTGTTGTTTTGCATACAAACGATGTTCATAGCAGGCTTGAACCTTTTCCCATGGATGGAAGCCGTCTTGCAGGTCAGGGTGGAGTGGCTTCAAGGGCACAGGTCATTCAACAGATAAGAAAACAAAATGAACTTGTGTTGTTATTAGATGCCGGCGATATTTTTCAGGGGACTCCATATTTTAATATTTACAAAGGTGAACCGGAGATTAAAACCATGTCACAAATGGGGTATGATGCCTGTACCATCGGTAATCACGACTTTGATGCAGGCATGGATAATCTGGCCAAACAATTTGGTTTTGCAAACTTTCCGATGATTGTAAGCAATTATGATTTTTCAGGTACCGAAATGGAAGGAAAAACAGTACCTTTCAAAATATTCAGGAAAGGGCCATTAAAAATCGGTGTTTATGGTCTTGGAATAAAATTAAGTGGATTGGTTCCTGAAAGCCTGTATGGTAAAACTGTTTATCAGGATCCCGTACAAAAAGCAAATGAAGTCTCAGACTATCTGAAAAAAACTGAAAAATGTGATTTTATAATTTGCCTCAGCCATCTGGGATACAAATATGGTGAATCGAATACCATTAGTGATTATCTCATAGCAAAAGAAATGCAATGGACGGATTTGATTATTGGTGGTCATACCCATACTTTTTTGGACGAACCCACCGTTTTAAAGGACAAAAATGGCAGTGATATTTTAGTAAATCAGGTAGGATGGGGAGGTGTAAGATTGGGCCGGTTGGACTTTATTTTCGAGGGGATTAAAAAGAAAAATTTGCTGAACGCCCATTCTTTGGTTATAGATGAAAAAACAACAAACTAAAAAATTTTTTTTTCAACAGAAAGGATAGATATTCGCCCTCCCGCTTTATTTTTTGTTAACAAATAATGGAAGCGAATTTGTTTTTTTTCTGAGAATATTCTTAACTCGATATAAACTACTATACGTAGCATGACGAAAACTTGCGAATCAGTTTGGCAAAACTGTTTGGACATAATAAAGGACATAGTAGAATGGCAGCATTTTAAAACCTGGTTCGAGCCAATTAAACCTGTGTCGTTGAAAAATAAAGTTTTGACCATTCAGGTACCCAGTCAGTTCTTTTATGAATACATAGAAGAACATTACATCAACCTGATAGCCAAAACACTGAAAAGAGAATTGGGTAAAGAGGCCCGTCTTGAATACCGGATTATGGTTGACAGCGGAAACAGTCAGCATGAGCCGCAAACGATGGACCTCCCGGCCAATAACATCAGAATTTACAATAACCATGTAATGGACTTTCCTTTGGTCGTGAATAATCCTGTAAAAAATCCTTTTGTAATACCGGGGTTGAAAAAAATGCAGATTGACCCGCAGTTGAACCCGGTTTATACATTTGACAGCCTCATTGAAGGCGACTGTAACCGCGTGGCAAGACGTGCCGGTAAAACGGTGGCCGAAAAGCCCGGCGCCAATTCATTCAATCCACTTGTAATATATGGTGGTGTTGGGCTTGGTAAAACCCACCTTGCGCAGGCAATTGGTAATGAGGTTAAAAAGATCAATCCCAACAAAGTTGTATTGTATGTAAGCAGCGAAAAATTTATCAATCAGTTTCAGGACCACAGCAGAAATAATGCTATAAATGATTTTATCCATTTCTATCAGTTGATTGATGTGCTCATCATTGATGATGTGCAGTTTTTTGCACGGGCCGAACGTTCTCAGGATGCTTTTTTCGCCATCTTTAACCATCTTCATCAAAGCGGTAAACAATTAGTCCTTACATCCGATAAAGCTCCCAAAGACCTTGACGGTTTACAGGAACGCCTTCTCAGCCGCTTCAGGTGGGGGCTGAGTGCAGATCTTCAAATGCCTGAGTATGAAACAAGGATTGAGATACTTGAAAGAAAAATGAAGAACGACGGGCTTGAAATGCCTAAAGAAGTAGTTAAGTATCTTGCATATAATATTAATACCAATATCCGCGAGCTTGAAGGTGCGCTGATTTCATTGCTTGCCCAATCTTCGCTCAATAAACGCGAAATTGACCTTGAACTCGCCAAGAAGGTGCTGAGAAATCATATTAAAACAAGCAGTAAGGAAATAACCATTGATAATATTCAGAAAATGGTATGTGAATATTATGATGTTCCCTACGAAAAACTCCAGCAAAAAACCAGGAAACGTGAAATTGTTCAGGCAAGGCAGATTACCATGTACCTCGCCAAAGCCTTTACAAAGAACTCATTGAAAACCATCGGTGAACATTTCGGTGGACGGGATCACACAACGGTGATTCACAGTTGCCAAACGGTAAAAGACCTGATGGATACTGACAGTGTATTTAAGGAAAATGTGATCGAACTAACGCAAAAAGTACAATTAGCGGCGTTGTAGTTCCAAATAAATGAATAAGAATAAAGCGGCGGGTCCATCATGGATTCGCCGCTTTGTTTTTTCATTGAGGTTAATTAAGGTTAACGACTTAAACGACCTGTAGCGGTAGCGGTCAAAACAATAAATCAAATACATAACACACAAAACAAAGCAATCATGAAACACAACATTCTTTTGATTATGGCAATGGCATTCACACTTGCAACCTACGCTCAACAACATCAAAAGCGCGGGGGAGACCGCCAAAAGGGACAATCTGAATGGAGGGGACAAAGAGGTGAAGGCCCGGGAAGATTAATGAATGAATTAAACCTTTCTGAAGGGCAGAAAGAACAAATGAAGGCATTGAATCAATCATTCATGCAAAAAATGAAAACCTTGAATGAAAATGAAAATATTACGGTCAAGCAGCAGCGTGATGAAAGGTTTAACCTCATGAAGCAGCATCGGGCTGAAATGAAAAACCTGTTAACTCCCGAACAGAAAGAAAAAGCAGAAAATTTGCGTGCAGAACAGCAGAAAAAAATGCAGGCTGCCAAAGCAAAAGGTTTTGAAAAGATGGCTGAACAATTAAAGCTTTCTGAAGATCAGAAAAACCAATTTGCCAAAATGCAGGAAAAGCACCGTTCTACCATGCAGGCCATCATGCAAAATGAAAAGCTCGACCGCGGCCAAAGGGATAATCAGTTGAAAGCACTAAAGGCCGAACACAACAACGAAATAAGCCGGATACTGACAAAGGAGCAAAAGAATCAACTCGATCAATGGAAACAACAAAGGCCTAAATTCAGGCATGGCAGGCCGGGTCATGGTCCTCGCGGAGGTAACGGGCAAGGAGAAGGGCCAAGGCAATTTATTTAATGGTAACCCGGTACACAATTTTCCAGTAAAACGTACACAATTTCTTCATGCTACAAAAAGCGCTTCAAGTATTGGGGCGCTTTTATTTTATTTCACAGCATCTTTGTGTATTAATAAATTACTATGGGGCAATTTGATAAATTTAAGCAGGAAAAATTAAGCGGGGCCCGCAAAAAGGAAATGCTCAAGCAGCAAAAGAGAAAAGCGAAAAAGGAAACCGAGGAATTTTTTAAAGAAAAGAGGGCCGTTAGTAAACCGGTGGAAGCCCTTGATGCTAAAAGACTTGCTTCAAAAAGCAACCCTCCAAAAGGTTCCGGAAAGTCCCCCATTCAACTGAATAAAACAAAATCGGAAAAGTTGGATGCCACCGCAGAAATGCCATTGAATAAATATCTGGCACATAGCGGAATTTCAAGTCGTAGGGAAGCCGCTGAGAAAATAAAAGCCGGAGAGGTTAAAGTAAACAAAGAGGTAATGACCAATCCCGCCTACAAGGTTCAGCAAGGCGATGTGGTTACATTTAATGGCAAAAAGGTTGAGCCAAGACAGCAGATGGTTTATATCCTCTTAAATAAACCAAAGGATTTTATTACCACGGCCGAAGATGACAGGGGCCGGAAAACTGTTCTTGATATTGTAAAGGGAGCCACAGAAGAAAGGATTTTTCCGGTTGGAAGGCTTGACAGAAATACTACGGGTGTTTTATTACTGACCAATGATGGTGAGTTAACGCAGCAACTTACCCATCCAAGTTTTGAGGTGAGAAAAATTTATGAAGTAACCCTTGACAAGCCGGTAGCTAAAACGGATCTGGAAAAGCTCCTGAGCGGAATAGTGCTCGAGGATGGCCCGGTGAATGCCGATGCGGTTGGATATGCCGATCCGAAGGACAAAACCGTGGTAGGTGTGGAAATACACAGCGGAAAGAACAGGGTTGTACGCAGGATGTTTGAGCATCTTGGATATGATGTTCGTTCGCTTGACAGGGTAATGTTTGCCAATCTTACCAAAAAGAATGTTGAAAGAGGCAAATGGCGGTTTTTAAGTGAAAAGGAGGTAAGGTTGCTTAAGTTTTTTAATAAAAGCAAGCGCAGGAAAAATACCGATCAGGTAGAATTGCAGGATACTCCCTTTGTAGGAAAAAGGCCGGCATCAGTGAAGGATATGCCACCCAAGTCCGGAATTAAACGCCATAAAAAATGAAATGGGCATACCTGATCCTGTTTTTAATGTACTGTTCTGGTTTGCAAAGTCAGGATTTAAATGGCAGGTTTGAAGTAATTGCCTACTACACGGGGAATGGAATGGATGTCGAAAAGTATTCCCTCTCTAAAATTACTCAGATCATTTTCAGCTTCCTTCACCTGAAAGATGACACGCTTTATTTTGACAATGAGGAAAAACGCGAAACTTTAAAAAGATTAGTTGCTTTAAAGGAAAAGTATCCCGGTCTGAAAGTGTTGATTTCATTGGGTGGATGGAGTGGATGCAAAACCTGCAGCGATGTGTTTTCTGATTCAGCCTCCCGGAAAAATTTTGCAGCTTCCGTTAGGCGCATCATGGATACCTATAAAGTGGATGGCATAGACCTCGATTGGGAATACCCTGCCATTGAAGGCTTTCCGGGTCATCCTTTTAAGCCTCAGGACCGGGAAAATTTTACAGACCTGATCTTTCAAATCAGAAATGCTATTGGGGAAAAAGGCGAGTTGAGTTTTGCAGCAGGAGGGTTTACGCAGTATCTTGAAAAATCCGTGGATTGGAAAATGGTCATGCCGATGGTAAATCGGGTAAACCTGATGACATACGACCTTGTTCATGGATACAGTACCACCACCGGGCATCATACGCCGTTATATAGTACTCCTCAGCAATTGGAAAGTACTGATAACTGCGTGCAGTGGTTGATAAAAGCAGGGGTTCCACCGGAAAAGCTGATAATCGGTTCCGCATTTTATGCACGCATTTGGGAAGGTGTAAGCCGGAAAGATTGGGGATTGTATAAAGAAGGGAAATTTTTAAAAGCCATCGGATACAAGGATTTTAATCGCCTCGAACCGGATAGCGGTTGGGCACATCAATGGGACAATATTGCGCTTGCGCCGTATGCTTTTCACAAAACGAAGAACTATTTTGCCACCTACGATAACGGCATGTCTGTTTTTGAAAAAGTTCAGTATGCCTTCCGCCACCATCTTGGAGGGATAATGTTTTGGGAACTTTCTTCTGATATCCCTGGAAATGGCTTGCTCGACCAAATGGCAGATGCTGTAAAAAGGTTTTTCAAACAATGAATGTCCTTCAACTTAAAACAAGGATTGCACCAACGCCAAGCGGGTATCTTCATTTGGGAAATATTTATTCATTTGTGTTGACCTGGCTGATTGCCAGGTACCATAAAGGAAAAGTTTTGCTGAGAATAGATGACCTTGATGCAGAACGGGTGCGTCGGGAATACCTTGAGGATATTTTTTCGGTTCTTGACTTTATTGGGCTTGAACCGGATGAAGGCCCATCCGGACCTGAAGATTTTTTAAAGAATTATGCTCAACATTACAGGCTGGCACAATACAATCAGTTGATTGAAATGCTGCAAAATACCGGCAAGATTTATCCCTGTATTTGTTCACGCAAGCAAATAGCGGCGCAAAGCCCTTCCGGTGTATACCCGGGAACCTGCCGAAATAAATTATTCAATCCGGAACTAAAAAATACAAACCTAAGGATAAACCTTGCCGGCACCGGAATTATTGAAGTACCTGATCATTATTCGGGACAAAAAAGGGAAATCGACCTTTCAAATCGTATGGGTGATTTTGTGGTTCGAAGAAAAGATGGGTTGCCTTCCTATCAAATAGCTTCACTGGCTGATGATCTTTATTATAAAATCAATTTTGTTGTGAGGGGCGAAGATCTTTTGCCTTCTACTGCTGCCCAGATCCATTTGTCTAACCTTTTGGAACTCCGTCCATTTCAGCAAATTGGATGGCATCACCATCCATTGATTGTTGATGAACAAAATGAAAAACTTTCCAAATCTGCAGGTTCACAATCTGAAAGCCTGTTAAATAGCTCCGGTTTTTCTAAACAAG
>JALOMX010000108.1 GCA_025455245.1 Chitinophagaceae bacterium | reverse complement strand
ATCGAACACCGATCATTTTTCCTTTGCTAAGCCTTGCCAGGTTCTGAGCAGCAAAAGGTCTTTTTGCATTCTTCGGCCAGAAATAAAACACCCGGATTTCACCCTTTGCAGGAACATCGGGGGTTTCAATGGCATCTGCATACGTGACTTTTTTCTGTAATATCCAGTTTGAAGGATCTTCAATCTCTTCAATATCCTGCAGGGTAATATCGATTTTTACACCCTGCCCGGCAAATGAGAATAACGGCTTCAATACATAATTTTCAAGGTCCCCGGGAAGCTTATCCAATTTATCAAGGAAATAGGTTTTAGGCACATAAGGGCTATCGATAAATGGAAGCGTGTATTTGCTGATCCTGTAAAACCAATGAGGATGCGGGCACCATTCCACGTCCCAATCCTCACGAATATCAAGGGTTCCTTCGGGCAGTTCCTGCTTGTGCAGGTCATCGAATATTACCCGGTTATATATTCTTTTGATATCCTTGCGCTCACCGTTCTTTTCAAAATAGAGCTTTTTCCCGTCGGCTTTCAGGTCTGTTACACAAATGGTTTCAATTCCAATATAATCTTTGGTACACCTGAAGTCTATCCTTGTTTTTTGTTGATCGGGATAAACCTCAAGCAAGACAACTTCTTCAGGATTGTGATCACCTAAAATGATATCCTTTAATAATTTAATATAAGATCCGGCGTCGTAACCATTGAGATATGAATCGAACCCGGGGGGAGGAGGAAAGTGCTTTTTTGTAATTTCCGTATGCAGGACCTGATAAGCAAACAGGGTAGGGAACCCCTGCATTTCAATGAGCTGAGGAGAATATGTGCCGTCATCATTACGGCAAATACCAAAGTCAAAAGCTATGCATTCGGGATACTCTGTTTCTCCATGCATTCTTATATTATGCGGGATGGAGGGCTCTGTCAGTTCTTTAAAATCAGGGCGAAGGATTACATCAACGATTCCCTCACAGGCATCCAGTATTTTTTGGGTAAATTCTTTATCAACAAATATGGGCGTTTCTGCTACCCTGAATTCAATATCTCCGGGATGGAAACTATTTAATTCATCAAGATATGCTTCATATTTTTCTTTGGTAAAAGCAGCATTAAATGTTTGGCGAATGGATCTTATCATAATAGGAAAATGAATGTTCTAAAATAATGGGAATAATTCAAAATCCGGTTGAATTATTTAAAAGAAATATCGTTCAGTCTTTCCATATAAAGGGGAAAAGAATGGTTGCCATTAAAAAGCAAAGTGCATTCAGACCAAGAAGTAATAAAACAATCTGCAACACAGCCCCTTCTTTAAATACCTCGCCAAGGCCGGCTTTCGACAACCTGATCAACAGACTGATCTGCGGAATGATGATTGGAAAACCGAGAATGGCTATCAGGCTTGCCTGTTGTCTTGCTTTGGATGCTATGGCGCTAAGCATGGTAAAAACAAGGGTGAGACCCAAACCGCCAAGCAAGGTTATACCCCAGAATTTTAATCCATTGACTACCGGATCGCCAAGGAAAAATCTGAAAGCAAACATACTGATGGTTCCAAGTATAGTCATATATACGAGGTTTACCATTATTTTGGAGTACAGATAAGCATTGGGTTTTACCATGGTGGTAAAATAGAGGTACCGCCCCGCCGGCTCTCCCACAAAGCTTTTCACAACGGCATTTACAACAATGAATAACTGTGTTATCCAAAACAAGGCATTCCATTGTGTGGCTTCAGGACGTCCGGCAGACAGGTATAAAATAAAAATGGTACTGAAGGCATAAATAACGATACCGTAAAGATTTTGCAGCGACCGTAATTCGAGCCTGAAATCTTTAAGAAAAAGTCGGAATGTGCCGGTGACCATAATACTTACAAATGGAGATTTTGATTTTCTTCAAAATAATGTTTGCGGCACAAAGGTTCGTAAATATCTTTTTCACCAAGCAGTACCTGCCCGTTTTCTTTACTAAGCCTGTGACTAAAACTTGCAATGTTGCCACACTTAACACAAATGGCATGTAACTTGGTAATATAATCGGCAATTGAAAGAAGGTTGGGCATTTGCCCGAAAGGATTTCCAAGATAATCCATATCAAGCCCTGCTACAATTACCCTGATGCCTTTATGCGCAAGAATCTGACATACCCTGGTTATTTCAGGATCAAAAAATTGTGCTTCATCAATGCCCACAACATCAACGTCTTCTGCATAGAACAGGATTTTTTGCGAATTATCTACCGGGGTGCTATGAATACTGTTTTCGTCATGGCTAACGATATTCACTTCGTCATAACGAACATCAATGGCCGGCTTGAAAATTTCTACTTTCAGGTTTGCAATGCGCGCTCTTTTTAACCTGCGGATCAGTTCTTCCGTTTTTCCGCTGAACATACTGCCGCAAATAACCTCAATCCAACCTCGCCGTTCACCTGTTAAATTTGGCTCAATAAACATGTGTGCATAATTATGTAAGATTTCAAACCGTTTAAAGTTTGATCTTTATCAGATTAATTTTCGGTAAAATTAATAGGCGAATATGGAAAGGTTACCATCACTTATCAACAGATTGAAAGAAAGGCAGGAAGAGGGCGCTTTACCCAATGAACTGCTGCTGATGCTCGATGAAATCAGGAGGGAATTGAACAGCAAGGTTGCTCTGTCAGACCATACCCGATCCTCTGTTGCCGTGTGGGTACCCGCAGGGTATTTTAATCAGGAAGAAGTTGTACCTATTGAGAAAAAACAGGCCATAAACGAAAATATAGAGGTTGAAAGTGAAGTGATTGAGCAAGAGGTTTCCGAATTAGAGGTTTTGCAAAATGGCACCATATCAACAGTAAAAGTATCTGCCCAACCCATATTTAGTGGTGTTCCGAAACCCCCTGTTTCTATTGTAGAAGAAGAAACTGAAGAGTTTGAAACCGTCAGCGTTAATGAAGTTAATGCATTGGTGGAACCCGGAATTTTTATTGAAGAACTTATTGATGAGAAAAAGGAAGAGGAAACTCAAGAATTCCTCCCCGATGTTGGTTTGCCTCCTTCATCAGATGTAAAGCATGAACCGGATGATGCAGATGAGCCTCTTGTCTTTGAATTGGAACTTCCTGATCACGATTTTGGAAATCCTGCCATTCAACCTGGAATTTCAAAAAGCTTTCTGGAAGAAACAGAACGTTTTATCTCTTCCATTTCCCTGGAAGAAGCTTCACCTTCAAAGCCGAAAGAGATCCATGAGATTCTCGCTGAACGGGTAGTTGCCAAGCCTGAAAGCAATCAACCTGTAAGAAGGGTCCTCGCTGAATCGCTTTCCGGAGGAAAAATTAATGACTTACGAAAAGCCATTTCAATCAATGACCGTTTTCGGTTTATCAAGTCGCTGTTCAGGGGCGATGAAACGCTTTACGACCGTTCTATCAAGACCATCAACAATTTCAACATCCTGCCTGAAGCTCAATATTGGATACAAAGAGAGTTGGTAATAAAACTTGGGTGGAATGACGAGGATGAATTGGTTCAGACCTTTTATGATTTAGTGGGCAGGCGATTTTTGTAAGACGTAATCAACCACTTTTTTAGTTGCGCCTGTATTGCTTTCGGTAAATTCGTATGCAACCCGGCCGCTTCGTTTGTATTTTTCAGGGTCCTTCATTAAGGACAATATTTCCCTTTCAAGTTCCAGAACATTGGCAACTGAAATTGCCGCACCACCATTTACCAGGCCCAGAGCTTCGGCATATCTTTCATATTCGGGTCCAAATATTAATGGCCTTCCATAAACCGATGCTTCAAGGGAATTGTGAATGCCGGTAGGAGTAAATCCACCACCGATAAAACATATTTTTCCATATTTATACAATCTCGACAAAACGCCCATGGAATCTATCAATAATAAGTTGGAATGGGTATTTTCAATGTTGTCATTTTTTACTAAGTCGCTGTATTTCAAAGCCTCCGGAAGAATTGCTAAAGTTTCTTTCAAGCTTTTTTGATCGAGGTGATGTGGAGCAATAATCCACTTAACTTCTTTATGACTTCTGATGAAATGCCTGAGTAATTTTTCATCATCGGGCCAGGTGCTTCCGGCGACGATTACCCATTCCGTATTGCCAATCCATTCCTGAATTTTGGGGATAGGAGTCCAGTTTGTTTCAATCTTTTTTACCCTGTCAAAACGGGTATCGCCCGATACGGTAATGTTTTCTTTCGGGAAAAAAGGAGAAATCAGTTCTTTGGAAAGTTCATTTTGAACAAAAATATGTGAGAAAACCTGAAGCTTTTTACGATGCCATCCGCCATACCATTTAAAAAAAGGTTGCCTTTTTTGAAAAATCGCTGAAACAAGTAACAGGGGTATGCCTCGTTTTTGAATGGCAGTAAGATGATGCCACCAATACTCATATTTCATCCATAAAACCAGTGAGGGATTCAGGATATCCACCAATGCACGTGCGTTGGAAGGGGTATCAAGTGGCAGGTAAAAAATGTGATCGGACAGATTATTGCCTGTAGCTGCTTCATATCCTGAAGGTGAAAAAAAACTTACGACCACCCGATAATCCGGTAAGAAGGATTTTAATCCTTCCAGTACAGGTTTGCCTTGTTCGAATTCCCCTACAGATGCTGCATGGAGCCAAATGACTTTTTCGCCTTTGATTTTTGTTGCAGACAATTGATCTTCAAGACTTTGTTTCCAGTTAACTCTCCCTTCGATCCATTTTTTAGCTTTGGGATTAAAGGGTTGCAAAAGCCTTACAAATAATGCATAAATCTGTACAAAGACATTGTATAAAAAAGGAGATATCATTCGCGATAAACAAAAACATTTTCAATGAATTGCAAAGGTATTATGTTAACAATAGAACTTATTTTGAAATTTAATTGTGGTTGATTTGACGTAGGTTTGCGGCCAAATTTTAAGATATGGATGCCATTCAAATGGTCGATCTGAAAAAGCAGTATCAGAAAATAAAAGGGGATGTTGACAAAGCAGTTTTAGATGTATTAGCTTCTTCTGCATTTATTAACGGGAAACCAGTTCAGGATTTCAGCAGCAATCTTGCAAAGTATTGGGGAGTAAAGCATGTAATTCCATGTGCCAATGGAACAGATGCCCTGCAGATTGCCATGATGGCGCTTGACCTTCAACCGGGTGATGAGGTCATTACCCCTTCCTTTACCTACATTGCTACTACCGAAGTGGTGGCCTTGCTAAAGCTGAAGCCGGTTTTTGTAGATGTTGATCCCGAAACCTTTTGTATAGACCCTCAGGAGATTGAAAAGGCAATTACGCCAAATACAAAGGCAATTGTACCCGTGCATTTATACGGGCACGCTGCGCCCATGGAAGAAATACTGGCAATAGCAGAAAAGCATAATCTTTTTGTAATTGAAGATACTGCGCAGGCAATGGGGGCAGAATATAAATTTTCGGATGGAAGAATTGCCAAGGCCGGTAGTTTAGGTACCATTGGTTGCACATCTTTTTTCCCAAGTAAAAATCTTGGTTGCTACGGCGATGGTGGCGCTATTGCTACCAACGATGACAGCCTTGCTGAAAAGCTGAGAATGATAGCAAACCACGGTCAAAAAGTCCGTTACTATCATGATATGATCGGTTGTAACAGCCGTCTTGATACCATACAGGCTGCAATTCTTGATATTAAGCTCAGACATCTTGATGAATACAATAAAGCCCGTACCGATGCAGCCGACTACTATGATGAATCTTTCAAAGATATTCCTCAAATCACAGTTCCGTTCAGGGCGCCTTATACAAGACATGCATTTCATCAATACACGCTTAAACTTGAAGGCGTGGACCGGGATGGTTTAAGTCAGTATCTTGCTACAAAGGGTATTCCTTCCATGATATACTATCCTGTACCAAGCCATAGGCAAAAGGCTTTTGAGAATTTCGGAGGAGCCTCATTTGATTTGCCGGTTACTGATTGGCTTACTTCGAGGGTAATCAGTTTACCAATGCATACTGAACTATGGAAAGATCAGCAGGACTTTATCATCGAAGAGGTCAAAAACTTTATCAATGGCCTTTAATTCCCGGATATAATTTCTGTCAGGCTTTTTATCAATACAAATAAAAAAGAGTTAACAGATTAATTACTGATTATTTACAACCCATAATACTTAAGATAAACCACCGAATTAAAACAAATTAAAAATGAAAATTGCTGTAGTAGGAACCGGTTACGTTGGATTGGTATCCGGAACATGTTTTGCTGAAACCGGAAACACCGTAACCTGTATTGATATCGATAAAAATAAAATCGATAAACTTTCATCAGGCGTAATAACCATTTACGAACCCGGACTTGAGAAACTTTTTGAAAGAAACTTAAAAGAGGATAGACTAAAATTTACAACATCTCTTGAAGAAGGTATTAAAGACGCAAAAATTATTTTCCTTGCCTTGCCAACCCCTCCCGGTGAAGATGGAAGTGCAGATTTAAAGTATGTTTTAGGCGTAGCAAAAGACCTGGGAAAACTCCTTGTGCCGGGACAGTTTACGGTTGTAGTGGATAAAAGCACCGTTCCCGTAGGAACTGCAGAAAAGGTTGCAAATGCCATTGCCGAAAACAGCGAAGGTAAGTTGACAGATGGAGTTGATTTTGACGTGGTAAGTAATCCGGAATTTCTCCGCGAAGGTGTAGCTGTTGATGATTTCATGAAGCCTGACAGGGTGGTTATAGGTGCTTCAACAGAGCAGGCAAAGCAAATAATGGGACAAC